>DAONDW010000028.1:0-4412 GCA_035402785.1 Methanothrix sp.
GGCCTTCCCATCAGCTCGGTTCCAACCAGCAGCGCATCAGCCCCGGCCCGGACCATCCTCTGTGCGTCCTCGTGGCTATGCACCCCGCTTTCGGCAATTAAAAACGCCCCTGCTTCCCGTGCCCTCGGTGCGAGACGCTCGAAGGTTCCAAGGTCAACCTCCAGGGTCTTGAGGTTTCTGTTGTTGATGCCAATGATCCTGGCATCAGTTGCAAGAGCCATCTCCATCTCCTCTTCGGTGTGAACCTCCACAAGTGGCTCCATGCCTGCCTCCCTCGCCGCGTCGATGAACCTGTCCAGATCAATTCCAAGAGCTGCTATCAAAAGCACGAGGTCTGCCTGAATCTCATATATCTGCCTCTCATCGAAGATGAAATCCTTTCTGAGAACCGGAAGGCCTGCCCTCCTGGCGATGGCGACGTTTTCGAGAGCCCCCAAAAAGTGCGTCGGCTCGGTGAGAACCGATATGGCGCAGGCCTGGCTTTTGGCATATGCTCTGGCATAGGACATTACCTCTTCACCTGTCAGAGGCCTGGCCAGGGCCTTGGGCTTGATCTCTGCGATGATTGGAATGATGCCTCTTTTGCGGCAGTCTTCGGCTGAGGCCATCAGATCCCGGCGCTCATCCTCTGGCCAGGAGGCTGATGCCCCAAAGCCACGCTTTCTGCTGGCTGATATGATGCCTTCGATCAGGGTGTGCGTCCAACCACATCCTCTATCCAGTTGGCTATCAGCTTCTTGCCTGAAGGCGTCAGCACAGACTCTGGATGAAATTGAAGGCCCGTATGTGGCCGGCTCTTGTGCCTCACGCTCATGATGACGTCATTCTCAGTCCTGGCTGCAACCTCAAGCTCAGGCGACAGCCTGTCGATCGCCAGCGAGTGATACCTTCCTCCGATCATGGGGTTTTCCAGGCCCCGGAAGATGCCCCGCCCGTCATGTTCGATCTTCGATGTCTTTCCATGAAGCGGTGTAGTGTGGGAGATCGTGCCTCCATAGGCGATGTTCATGGCCTGATGTCCAAGACAGACCCCTAAAATCGGCGTCTGACCGAAATGCTTTATGATTTCCAGGCAGCTTCCTATGTCCCTCGGATTTGCAGGGTGGCCTGGCCCCGGAGATATGACGATTCCTATGGGCTGCATGGCCTCGACCTCGGCTATTGTCACCCTGTTGCTTCTGACCTCCGTCTCCGGATAGAACTGGGAAACATAATCCACCAGATTCCATACAAATGAGTCCTGGTTATCCACAAAGAGGATTGGCCTGGTTCCGCTCATACAGCCACCCCAAGAGCCCTCTTCATGGCAGCCATCTTCCGCTCTGTCTCCAGATACTCTCTCTTCGGATCGGAGTCAGCAACTATCCCGGCTCCTGCCTGAACTGTGGCGACACCATCCCTGACAAGCACGCTTCGGATGGCTATGGCAAAGTCAGAGCTGCCGTCAATTGAGAAGTATCCGATTCCTCCACCATAAATTCCCCTGGGCCTGTTCTCCAGGTCGTCGATGATCTCCATCGCCCGAAGCTTTGGAGCGCCTGAAAGAGTTCCTGCTGGAAAGACCGACCTCGCAGCATCGAACTGGTCGCACTCCTCTCTCAGCTCTCCAATCACTGTGGTCTCAATGTGCTGCAAATGAGAATATTTTAGCACAGACATGAAATCCTCCACCTGCACAGTACCTGAACGGCAGACGCTTCGAACATCGTTTCGACCGAGATCCACAAGCATGACGTGCTCTGCCCTCTCCTTTTCGTCGGACAGCATGATTTTCGCATACTTATTGTCCTCTGCGAGGGTTCTGCCACGCGGACAGGTTCCGGCAATTGGATTCACCTTTAGCTTGCGGTTGTAGGTGTTGAATAGGGTCTCAGGCGAGGCTCCGACTATCGCCAGATCTCCGAACTCGAAGAGATAGGTGTACGGGCTTGGATTGATGCTTCTCAGCTTCCTGTAGAGCTTGACAGTATCCGGGCACTCGATTCTGGTTGAGCGGGCCAGGACTATCTGAAATATGTCTCCATCGGCAATGTGCACTTTGGCCCTGGACACATTGTCCATGTATTCCTGCGGGTCGTCGGTAAAGAGCACCTGTCCTTTGATATTCAGGTCTTCTGCCTGGTCGTAGTCGGGGTCAATTCCTCCAATTGTCTCGATGAGATTGACCTTGGGCCCTGGAAGGATCGGCGCTATTGTGAAGTAGACCTTTCTGTCCAGGTGATCGAAGATGAATGTGCTCTCAGCCAGGCTGAACTGCGCGTCAGGCGTCTCTGAATCCGACCTTCTGCCCAGGCGCTCTTTGACCAGATCGTATGCCAGATAGCCGATGCCTCCGCCTGTAAACACCTGTCTGCCGAAGCTGTTGGGCATGCCGCAACTGGAGGGCATCGCGGCTCGCAGTGCATCGAAGAGATCATGGCCTTCGGTTATCGGCCCCTGCAGAACCGATCCATTCTTTTCCGCATCCACGCACCCGGAAAGCCGCTCTTCAATTGGGCCCATATCTTTATTATAAAACTCCATTTTGAAGAAGCGATTCTTGATCGAGATCATGGCGGAAGGATCAGCTCCGACAAAGGAGAACCGGGCCTTCTGTCCCGACTTCTCCACAGACTCCAGGAGATACGGATATCTTCGATCCCGAAGTGCCAGATATAGCGAAAGCGGAGCGTCAACGCTCACCTTATTGCTCACATCCACAAATATGGGCTCTACTATGGCGCTGGACATCTATCTCCTCACCACCTGCACAAATGATTTGATCTTTTCAGGGTCCTTCTTGCCTGCGCTCTCAAGGCCGCTTGAGACATCCACTGCATAGGGCCTCACCTTCTCGATTGCCTGGGCCACATTTCCCGGATTCAGGCCTCCAGCCAGAATCACAGGAACCCTGAGGTTTCTGACGATCTCTCTGCTCAGATCCCAGTCATGGACCTTTCCTGTTCCTCCGAGCTTTCCATCGACCATGCTGTCCAGAAGAATTGCGTCAGCCACCATTCCATAGCGTTTGGCCTCTGCAACTCCTGCGTCTGCTGCAAGAGCAGCTACCAGCTTCTGGTGAACCCTGCTCTTCAGCTCTGCGAGATCTCTTGGAGCCATCTTGCCATGCAACTGAAGCACATCGGCCCCTGTCTTCTCTGCGAGCAGCACAGCGGAATTGACATCATGCGGGGCAATCACTGCCACGCTCTTCGTGTAGACCGGAACTTTGCTGATCAGGTCTGCAGCCTCTCCTGCGGACAGACTGTGTCTTGAGTCCTCAATCTCCACAACAAAGCCCAGTGCATCAGCTCCAGCCATGACTGCACTGATAAGCTCATCTTCGCTCATAATGCCGCAGACCTTGACTCTGGTCATAGGAACCTCACCAACTTTCCATAGTCGCCATTCATCTCTACCATCTTGTGCAGCAGTTCCAGGGCTTTGCCTGAGTCTATGGCGTCCTCAGCCATTTTCGCGCCCTCCTTGAGGTTCGGGGCCTTGCCAGAGATGTAGACCGCAGCTCCGCTGTTCATGGCTATGATGTCTCTGGCAGCCGACTTTTCGCCCTTCATCACAGAGACCAAAATTCTCGCATTTTCTTCAGGCGTGCCTCCGGTGATGTCCTGCTGCCTGGCAAGGGGATATCCGAGATCCTGTGGCGTGATGCTGTAGCTTTGAACCAGGCCGTCATTCAGCTCCGAGATCTGAGTCGCACCGGTGTTTGTGATCTCGTCCATGCCCTGTCCGTGTACAACCAGGGCCCTCTTGGTTCCAAGCATCTGAAAAACAGAAGCCAGCTTCGAGGCGAGGCGCGGGTCGTAGACGCCCATCACCTGAGCCTGGGCGCCGGCTGGATTGGTGAGCGGCCCAAGGATATTGAATACAGTGCGCAGTCCCAGCTCCCTTCTTATTGGAGCCACCCTCTTCATGGCCGGATGAAAGATGGGCGCCAGCATGAACCCGATTCCCAGGCGCTCAATCATAGCAGTCACTGCCTCTGGAGCCGGGCTGATGTTGACGCCCAGTTCTGAAAGAACATTGGCGCTTCCGCATTTCGAGCTTACTGCATAATTTCCGTGTTTGGCCACGGACACCCCGCAGGCAGCGGACACAATCGCTGCTGCTGTGCTCACGTTGATCGTATTTGTGGCGTCGCCGCCTGTGCCGCAGGTATCCACCAAGACGCCCTTGACATTTGGTCTGATGCAGACTGCTGAATCCCTCATCTTTCTCGCAAAGCCTGCGATCTCTGCGATGGACTCGCCCTTCATGCGCATGGCAATCAAAATAGCGCCGATCTGAGCATCGGTGGCGCTTTTGAAGATCTCACCCATCAGCGCCTCGGCCTCGGCCAAAGTCAGATCTCGCCCTTCAACAATCGTCTGAAGATAACTCAAAGTAATCACCGATTTCAATGTATAATCTTGTAC
>DAONDW010000028.1:4512-11424 GCA_035402785.1 Methanothrix sp.
TCTCACATTCGTCCAGGTCGGACAGATCTGCTCCGCACATGTTTTTCAGTTCTATCTGTTTCTATAAAAGCTGCACCGCAAAACCTATTATCCCGGGAATGTGTTAATCCGGGCATGGCAAATCTCAATGTGGCGATCCTGGGGTCTTCCGACTACGGCAAAGAGCTGGGCAAGAAGGGAACCGCCAGCGATCTTACCTTTTATAACCTGAAAAAAGGAGAGAACACAGTCACCTTCATAGAGCCCACGCGCTTTCCTGAGAGGCTTGCACCTCTCTTCTATGCGGTTTCCATGGTCCAGAAGGCTCTGCTCATAGTCGACCAGATAAATCCCGCCTTCGGAGAGGCTGTCATCATGCTCGACTCGATAGGCGTCAAGGATGGCATAGTCGTATTGAAGAACTATATTTCCCGTGAACAGATTGCGCCTCTCATCAGGGGAACGGTGGTCGATGGCTATGAGTTCCTGGAGGACGACAAGAACCTGCTGCGCGAGAGATTTCTGGCTGACGTTGCCAGGGTCAATTCGCCTCAGGATGTCGAGACCGGTACCCTGCCTGTGGATCATTTCTTCAATGTGCGAGGAATTGGCACCGTGGTCCTCGGCTCCCTGGCTGAAGGCAGCATCAAAAAGCATGATGTGCTAAACGTCCTTCCTGGAGGAAAGACCGCCCAGGTGCGTTCCATCCAGAAGCATGATGAGGACTTCGATTCTGCTGGCGTTGGAGAGAGGACAGGCATTGCCCTCAAGGGCGTGGAGATCGAAGACCTTGACCGCGGAACCATTCTAACCAATGACAAATCCATAAAGCAGGTCTCCTCTCTGCAGGCAAAAGCCACTCTCGTCAAATACTGGCCAGCCCCAATCAAGGAGGGAATGGTCCTGCACATTGGCCACTGGATGCAATACGTGCCCGCCAGAGTTGAGGCTGTATCTGCAGAGGGAGACTGGCATAAGCCGACACTATCGCTCAAGCTGGACAAGATGCTGGTCTTCCGGCCAGGTGCCCGCGCGGTTCTGACCTATCCTGAGGGCGGCAAGTTGAGGGTAGTAGGAACAATTGATCTGGCCTGAATATCTTTTTTAATCGACATAAAAATGAAGCTTTTCCGGCGGATCAAACGGATCTGCCGGTTCTGTTCACACGAATTCTGCTGCCAAAACCATTGCCAGAAACAGCACTGAGATGGTGGCAACTATGCTCGTAGTTTCTGGGGTGCGAATCCCATAAGGCTTGGTTCGCTTTGGCTTATTCGCATATATATCTTCAGACGATCTCGAGTACTGCCGCATTGCATCTGTAATTCCTTCCATTTAGCTCACTTCCATTTCCATTTTGGCCATAGAAATTAAGAAGCATGCCTGAAAACCGCCAGGCCAATCAGGTCACAAACGTGGCCAGAATATGGCTGTCATGCCAGGGAAAAAGCCCAATCTCTCTGTTCGTGGTGGCATTTCCCGTCGTAGCATTTCGATTTTCCTGTCTGCATCTTAATGGTATGATCTCTGGCTCATAGGATATTTTCCTATTTTAACTTTTTGTACAATAAACATTAAAAGGAAAATAGCCAAAATTTACTGGCCAGCAATTATCGCGCACAAATTGGCCCGAATATGGCCAAATTCAACGAATTGGCCTCATATAATCGCATTTTATCGACGCAGGTATTTTGGGCAAATTACCATTTACCGTTATACCAAAAGAGTTAAAAACCTTTTGATCAATGGATTACCCAGGTAGACCAGGATGATGAGTCAGTTGGCATTGGCGCCTTTCCAGAGGTTTAGCTCACTTCCAGCAAAGGCAGAATTGTGTTATGTTGCTGATGTCCTGCGGCATCTGGTCTGCCTGACCACCTTTGCGCCTTCGCGTTTGATGGATCCAATTATTATTTGATAAATTGTATATCTGTAGGAGGAATTGGGAGTCATCCAGCATGAGCGTCAGCCGTCGCGAAAAGTCGATTGCTTTGGTGGGTTTTAAGCGCAAGAAAAAGGGGTAGAATGATGCAGATCACAACTATTGATATGGGATTGTTCGCAATCGTCCTGTTGGTGCTTCTGGGGCCCTTCCTGGTTAAAAAAATTGAGCACAACCTGGAGGCATTTCTCTTTGTAATGGGCGTTTTGGCTGTGACGATTGCAGGCTTCGAGAACGAGGCTGTGCTTCGCAGCATCGGCTATAGCGCCGAGCAGATTGAGGAAGTTGGATGGAACATGAAGCTGGTGATGGAGGCCATAATGGAGCCGGTTGTCAAGGGAATCGTTCCGGCTGTCCTCGTCGCAGGATTGCTGTTTCATTATGGCAGAAGCGCAGCCCAGAGAATGATGGCCTCGATTTTGGAAAAGGTTTCGGCCAAAGTTGTCATCTTCCTGGTTGTGGTGATCCTGGGACTGGCATCCAGCGTCATCACAGCCATCATAGCAGCTCTCCTTCTGGTAGAGGTTCTCAATTGCATGCCTCTTGAGAGAAGCAAAAAGATCAATATCGTAATCATCGCATGCTTTTCCATTGGTCTGGGTGCAGTGCTCACACCAATAGGCGAGCCTCTTTCTACAATCGCCATCACCAAGCTGCAGGGCGAACCTTACCACGCGGGATTCTTCTTCCTGTTCAATCGTTTGGCTGTCTATATCATACCTGGCATTTTGGCCATGGGTGCCCTGAGCCTTGCTTTTGTCGGAAAGAAGGGATCTGAAGTCTGCGCCAAGGTGGAAGAGGTTGAAGAGACGCTGAAGGATGTGGTCATGAGAGCTGTCAAGGTCTACATCTTCGTCATGGCTCTGCTGCTTTTGGGCGGCGGAATGAAGATAGTAATCGACAAATTCCTGCTCACAGTGCCCTCTCAGATTCTCTATTGGGTGAACATGATCTCAGCCATCCTGGACAATGCCACCCTGACTGCTGCAGAGCTGTCCCCTGCTATGGAGATCACTCAGATTCAGGCTGTACTCATGGGGCTTCTCGTCTCAGGCGGAATGCTGATTCCAGGCAACATCCCCAATATCATCTCCGCCAACAAGCTGGGCATAACCAGCAAGGAGTGGGCACATCTTGGCGTTCCTCTCGGCCTGGTCCTCATGGCTCTTTACTATGTGTGGATCTTCTATATTCCATTCCACATAGAATTCAACTTCTAAACCTGTGGATGGGCATGTGCCCATCTCTTTTTTCAACCCCGCATGTTCATGCATAACTTAATTAATATGGCCGAAAAAAGACTGTTCAGCCGTATCCAATTCGATGAGTGTGGTGCGACGATGTATATCGATTTTACCGGCAGTGAGTTGATCGTCGATCTGGAGGAAGAATCCATTTTCGAATCAAAGCATACCGGCATGGAGCTTAAGAGAATCAAGATCGGGCTGGTGGCACAGACTCTTCAGGCCCACAGGCTTCTCCTCTTAAAGATCAGCAGAGCTGAGCAGGATGGCATAAGCTCAACTGATGATGAAGGCAATACCACCATGAGCTGGAAGATCGTCAACAGCTCCTTCTGCAGCCAGGGAGATGAGCGCAATCCTCAGTTCTATCATGAGATCGTGATCGAGCAGGCTGAAGACCTCAAGTTGCAGTCCCTTTGCATCAACGATCTCATCCTCTATCCGTACTTCTATCAGGAGGAGTTTGACTGCGACGATTTGAGCATCAAATCCCGGGTCATGGTCTCGCCTGAGCAGGATGCACGGTTGCGGTTGCTGATGAAGGAAGACAGCTCTTTTCAGGTGACGCGGCGCGGAATCAACGAGGGCCCGCGAGATATGAGGTTCTCCAATACCATACTCTGGTCCCGTCATGGTAACAACTTTAAGTATGAGATCATACTGGTTGACCGGAGCTATGATGAAAGGGACCGCCCGCTTGCCAGGCTCTTTCAGCCGCAGATGTCTCGAATGCAGTCTGCAGTAGCTGCTCAAGCAGAGATGGTGGATGCGATCCTCGAGGCCCTGATCACGAGAAAATACCTGACGCATGGCGATGTGGCTGAGATGAGAAAGAAAGCTGCTGAGCGGATATGGGACCGGAGACGTGAGTTCTTTGAGGTGAGCGATATCGATGAGTTTCTCAACCCCTCACCGAGGCTGACCTGGGACTGAATGATTTAAATGATCATATGATTCGGATGCCGAACGATTAAACTAAGTTTAGAAATTATCAGGATCTGATAAATATGCCAAGCTGCAGGCACACGAGAATAGAAATCACCCAGGAGGCCTATATGGGACTGGAGGCAGAGGCTGTACTGAAGGGGACGACACTAAAGAAGCTGGCCTCTCAATTGATACTCAAAAACATATCCCAAAAGGCTCTTCAGTTTGTAACCAATAGCAGGCCCGGTCTGCAGGAAGACCCGGATGTATGCGATACGGATGAAAGAATCAATGCCAGCTCCAATTTTCGACGCCCCAGGATCTCTGACAATGTCGATGTCCAGGAGAGGATCAAAGTCCTCTGGTCAATGGACCCCAGGCCCTCTCAAAGGGAGATTGCCAAGATCATCAATTATCCTGCTTCCTCCACGAAGTACCAGATCAAAATGATGCTTGAAAAGGGTGAGCTGGAGGAATAAGCTTTCTATTTTCTGATGCATCTCACATAGATTCTGTATCCCAGAAGGTTGAGCCCCTGTCCCTGTGCAATTTTGCGTTCGATGAGGCATGAGAGCCTCTCCTGGATGTGCCCAGGATCTATGAGGTTATGCCAGGGGCTTTCGAAGAGGTATCCCTGGCAGGGCTTGAAGTCAAATCCGCGGCAGGAGATGACAGAAAAGCCGGCATCAGCGAGCGTCTCATAGAATTCTGCAGGCGTGACATATTCCGGGGGCTTGATCGATTCCCGAAATACATGCTTTCGAATCATGGTATAATGCGATGCCCGGTTGAAGAAGTCCACCACCAGGGTACCGCCAGGCTTCAGGACGCGATAGAACTCCAAAAGGGCCGATTCAGCGGCATCGGTGTTTGGAAGGCATGTCAAAACCCCGCTGCTCACCAGATGGTCAAAGGACTGGTCGGAGAAGGGCAGGCTTGTCACCGAGCCGCGCAAAAAGGCAGTTCGATCGTCGCCTGCGGCCCTCTGGGCAGCGCGCCCCAGCATGTTGCCTGAGAAATCCATGCCCGTGATCCTGAGCCTAGGCCGTTCTCCTTGAGGCCCTTCAGTCTGATGCGCTCTTTTTTTCAAAGCCCTCAGCATGAGATTTCCGTTGCCGCATCCTGCATCCAAAACCATTCCCGCGGCTCCCGCAAAGCAAAATCCTGAGGCTTCCTCCTCGAAGTCGCTCATCATCTTCAAAATGTAGTCTGGAGCGTTGTCTGGCAGGTCGCGGGCCATTTTGAGGTCGATATCTTCGCCGCATCTCTTTTGCAGCTCCCAGAACTGCAGCTCCTCTCTGTCCAGATGGCAGTCCTTTTGCAAGTGCTTTTGTCCCCCGGACCTGGGAAAAGATGTGAAATATTAATAGTTTGCCAGGCAGATGAGCGTGTACTCAAATTTCATTCGTCTGATGAACGGGGAGCCGGTATGTCCGCACAGAGACGCAAAAATGAGATTTTCATGATATCCGTCCGGGTGATGCAGGACCTTGAAGGGCATCTCCTGGCGATGGAAAAGGCGGCAGAGCAGATCTCATCTGGCCAAAAGATTGAGGCGATCGATGACTCTGGATATCATCTCTATTTAGCCAGAAAGGACCCAAAAGACAGATGCAGCCTGGCTGAAGCGGTTTTATCCACCATGGGCTATGAGGATTTCTCTCGCCTGATGGAAAGGGCTGCAGAGCAATTCGGGCTGTGTCTGGAGGACGAGACGAGGATGGAGGTCGTCCTGCCAGACGCTGAGTTCGAGGAGAACCTTGTCACCGGCGGCTTTGAAAGGTTCAAGGGCCTGGTGGTGGAGCATCATAACGAATGCCTGGAGGAGCTGATGGTGGCAGTCTGTCAGCGCCTCAAGGAGCGCGGCTTTTCTGTGGCCTGCGTTCCTGATGAGGACGTGATATTCTACCTGCCTCTTGCCAGGAGCTAGACCAGCGATTCCCAAACGGCTTTTTGAAGCATTGCCACCACAGGCAGCTTGACTATCACTGCCAGGCGCTCGCCTCCAATTGTGCCGACGACGATTGAAGAGCGACCGTCAGCAATCATCAGGCCGTCTATGCTGCTGCTGGTGCCATCTATTACGTAATCTCTGAAAAACCTCTCTGAACCCTCTTTCATCTCCTGAACAGAAAAGCCCAGGCCCTCGAACTTCTCTTTTCTGTCAACCTTTATCTTGAGGCCTCTCACCTTTGAGAGCTCTGCGCGATGCTCGCTCAAAAGCGCCGGATTTCTGCAAAAGACTATCAGCTCCAGCTCCACTCTATCAAGGAAGTCCCTGATTCTGTTTTTTATGCCCCACTCGCTTCGAACGCACCAGACTGGTGAGCTGCCATGCGCCTCCAAATTGAGGCTCAATAGCTCGCTTGTCGATTGATCAATCGACGCCACAAGCTCATTTCGCAGCTTTTCGATTACCCTATCAGGTTCCACAGCGCGATAGTATGATGGCGAGCCCTGGACATATTCAACATAGCCCTTTCCTGCCAGGTCCCTGAGTATATCGTAAATCCTGGTTCTGGGAACGCCGCAGATCTCGTGAATCTCTCTGGCCGATGCCTCACCCATTCCCACAAGTGCAGCATAGGTTTTTGCCTCATATTCGGTCAGGCCCAGCTTTCGCAGGCCTTCAACTATCTTTTCTCGCATGTAACTTGTTCAGTGACAACAAAGTTATATAGATTGTTGCCTCTTGTTTTTTCATAATTAGGATGCAAACCGGTATCATTGCCAATTTGCAGATGGATATCCTCACAAATCAGCAAATCGATATCCTCGCAGATCGATATCCTCGCAGATCGATATCCTCGCAGATCGATA
>DAONDW010000029.1:0-11187 GCA_035402785.1 Methanothrix sp.
CGAAGGCGAAATTAATGTCAATGGAACTTGCATATATTGCACTGCTGCTGTTCACTCTGATTGTATTGGCCGTCCCTGCTGGAAGGTATATTGCGAAGGTCTTCAACGGCGAGCCCACCCTGGCAACGCCTCTTTTCAGGCCGGTGGAGCTGGCATTCTACAGAATGGCAGGAGTGGACGAGAGCCGGGAAATGACATGGAAAAGCTATGCTCTGGCGCTTTTGATCTTCAATGCTCTGGGGATTTTAGCGGTCTTTGCCCTTCAGGAGCTGCAGGGCATTTTACCCTTAAACCCGCAGGCTCTGGGGCCTGTCAGATGGGACACAGCCGTCAACACCGCTGTATCCTTTGCTACCAACACGAACTGGCAGTCATATAGCGGCGAGCAGACCATGAGCTATCTCACCCAGATGCTCGGCCTGACTGTGCAAAATTTTCTGTCTGCTGCAGTTGGCCTGGCCTCGGCAATGGCAGTCATCCGTGGCTTTACGCGCAAAAACATGGCCAGCATCGGCAATTTCTGGGTGGATCTGACGAGATCTCTGATCTATTTGCTGCTTCCCCTGGCAATCATCTGGGCACTTCTGCTTGCATCTCAGGGAGTTGTTCAAACCCTGGGTCCATATGTCCAGGCGCACACCCTTGATGGTGGCGAGCAGACAATTGCCCTTGGCCCCACAGCCTCCCAGGATGCAATCAAGTTCCTGGGAACCAATGGCGGCGGATTCTTTAATGCCAACTCAGCCCATCCATTCGAAAATCCAACGATATTGACGGATTTTTTGGAGGTTCTGGCAATGCTTCTCATTTCTGCCTCGCTTCCATTTGCCTTCGGCTCGATGATCGGAAATGATGGCCAGGGCAGAGCCATCTTCCTGGCGATGCTGGTTCTCTATCTCATGGGCCTGGCAGTTGCCCTGTGGGCTGAGACCACAGGAAATCCGCTATTGGAGGGCCTTGGCGTGTCTGGCGGCGAGAACCTGGAGGGAAAAGAGGTGCGCTTTGGCATAGTCCCGTCTGTTCTCTTCGCCGAGTCAACAACTGTGACCTCCTGCGGCGGCGTGGACAGCATGCACGACAGCATGATGCCTCTCACAGGCCTCGTATTGCTCTTCAATATGGCCATAGGCGAGGTGATCTTCGGAGGCCTTGGAGTTGGCCTGATCGGCATGCTCTTTTATGCCATCATGACAATGTTCCTGGCAGGGCTGATGATCGGAAGGACTCCGGAGCTGTTCGGCAAAAAGCTGGAGCCTTTTGAGATGATCATGGCGGTCGTTGGCCTTCTGGCACCGGCAGTCACATTGCTGATCCTCGCAGGCCTCGCCATTTCGCTTCCTTCAGGGCTGTCCAGCCTCAACAATGCCGGGCCTCATGGCCTGTCGGAGCTGCTCTATGCCTTTGCCTCAGCCTGCGGCAACAACGGCTCGGCCTTTGCAGGCCTCAATGCCAACACGGTCTTCTATAATCTTGCAACGGCCTTCGGAATGCTTGTAGGGAGGTTTGCAACCATCCTGCCAGCTCTGGCCCTGGCCGGCTCTCTGTCTGCAAAGAGGATTGTGCCGGAGGGCTCTGCAACCCTGCCAGTTGCAAGCCCTCTCTTTGTGATAATGCTCGTTGGCACAGTCATAATCGTAGGTGCTCTCACCTTCTTTCCGGTGTTTGTCCTGGGACCGATACTCGACCATCTGCTGCTCTTTTCCGGCAGGACATTTTGAGGTGATGGGAAATGGCAGTAAATTCATCCGGTATGTGGCAATCAAGTCTTGTGGCAGAGGCCGCCAGATCTTCCATCTCCAAGCTCGATCCGCGCTCATTATGGAGAAACCCGGTGATGCTTGCAGTCGAGATTGGAGCTATGATCACTGTTCTGATCTCGGCCTCTGATCTGCTTTCAGGCAGGCCCATTAAATTCGATGTTCAGATCAGCATATGGCTTTGGTTTACAATTCTATTTGCAAACTTTGCCGAGGCACTGGCTGAAGGACGGGGACGCGCCCAGGCAGAGACTTTGCGTACCGCCAGAAGCGAGGCAAAGGCCCGGAAGCTGCTCTCAAAAAACCGCACCGAAGAGGTATCTGCCCTGGATCTGAGGAAGGGAGACTGCGTCCTGATTGAGAATGGCGACATAATTCCAGGAGACGGAGAGATCATCGATGGTGTGGCGCTGGTGGACGAATCTGCCATCACAGGCGAGTCTGCTCCGGTGGTGCGTGAAGCTGGAGGCAACCTCAGCGGAGTCACTGGCGGAACGCGCGTCCTCTCAGGAAAACTTATTGTCAGCATCACAGCCAATCCCGGCGAGACATTCCTCGATCAGATGATAGGGATGGTCGAGAGTGCGAAGCGCCAGAAGACTCCAAATGAGCAGGCTCTGGAGATACTGCTCATTGGCCTCACAGGCCTCTTCTTCGTCGTGGTTTTGAGCCTTCGGGCATTTGCTGGATACATGGGCATTTCCATTGCGGTTTCAGTTCTGGTGGCCCTGCTGGTATGCCTTATGCCAACCACAATCGGCGGCCTATTGCCTGCAATCGGCATTGCTGGAATGGACCGGCTCCTGGCTCATAATGTCATAGCTCTCAGCGGAAGGGCTGTTGAGGCATCAGGGGATGTCGATGTCGTGCTGATGGACAAGACCGGAACCATCACTCTTGGAAACAGGATGGCAACAGAGTTCATCCCATCCGAGGGCACAGCCATGGAGGATCTGGCAGAGGCTGCAATGCTCTCTTCTCTTGTCGATGAGACGCCTGAAGGGCGAAGCATTGTGGATCTGGCAAAGAAGATGCTTGACCTGCGCGGCAGAGACATTCGAGCGCCGGATGGCTCCTGTTTTATCCCATTTTGTGCCGAGACGCGCATGAGCGGAATAGATGCATCAGGAAGACAGATTCGCAAAGGCGCTCATGATGCAATCGAAGAATATGCGAAAGAAAGAGGAGGAGCAATGCCTGAGCGCATAAGAGCTGCTGTAGACAGCATCGCAAGAGACGGAGGCACGCCCCTCGTGGTCGTCGAGGGCTCCAGGATTTTGGGAGCAGTGCGTCTGAAGGATGTGCTCAAGGAGAACATCAAAGAGCGCCTGTCTCGCCTGAGAATGGTCGGCATCCGCTCGGTGATGATCACCGGAGACAATCCCATAACAGCCGCGGCCATTGCAGCGGAGGCTGGAATTGATGATTTCATAGGACAGGCAAGACCTGAGGCCAAGCTCGAAGCCATTCGGAGATATCAAAAGGAGGGCCATCTCGTGGCAATGATCGGAGACGGCACCAACGATGCTCCGGCTTTAGCTCAGGCTGATGTGGCAGTGGCCATGAACGCAGGAACTCAGGCAGCAAGAGAGGCAGCCAATATGGTCGATCTCGACTCGAATCCGGCGAAGCTGCTTGACATCGTGGAGATCGGAAAGCAGATATTGATCACCCGCGGAGCGCTCACCACATTCAGCGTGGCAAATGATGTCTCCAAGTATTTCGCAATCATTCCGGCCATCTTCGCTGTCAATTATCCCGTGCTCAGCGTTTTCAACATCATGCACCTGGCCACGCCCACGAGCGCAGTTCTTTCTGCCATCATATTCAATGCAATCGTCATCCCTATGCTTATTCCACTGGCTCTTAAGGGCGTCAGATATCGCCCAGCAAGCGCAGCAGCGCTTCTGCAGAGAAATCTTCTGCTCTACGGACTTGGAGGCCTGATCGTCCCCTTTGTCGGAATCAAGCTGATCGACATGATGGTGGTCTTGCTGCACCTGGAGTGATGATGATTATGAAAGATATTGCACAAGAAGCAAAACCTGCATTGATTCTGTTCATTGCATTCGCATTCATCACAGGCCTGGCCTATCCTCTGCTGATAACCGGCATAGTCCAGACGGCTATCCCCGAAAAGGCTGGAGGCAGTCTGATTGTGGTAAACGATAGAATTGTGGGCTCAGAGCTGATCGGCCAGAATTTTGCGAGTCCGGGCTATTTCCAGGGGCGGCCTTCCGCTGTTGGGTATGCAGCGAACGGCTCAGGAGCCAGCAATTTGGGCCCTGCCAGCGCCAGGCTGATGGATCAGGTGAGCCAGAGGGTCGATTATTTACGGCGCTCAAACAACCTATCCCAAAATGTACATGTGCCAGGAGAGCTGGCGCTCGCATCAGCAAGCGGCCTGGATCCGCACATCAGCATTCAGGGGGCATTAATCCAGGTATCAAGGATTGCAGAGGTTCGGCGCCTGCCTGAGTCAGTGGTAAGGAATCTGGTCTACAGTCATGCAGAGCCTGCAATCTTCGGATTATTCGGCACGGAGAAGGTAAATGTGCTCAGGCTTAACCTTGCTTTGGATGAGGAGATGAGGAGGAGTTAGTTTTGCAGATGGATTGCCGTCCGGATCCGGATCGACTATTAGAGCGACTTCAAGAAGAAGAGTTAGTGAGCAGCAGTCGCGGCCACCTCAAGATCTTCCTCGGAGCTGCGGCAGGCGTCGGCAAAACATACAGGATGCTGGAAGAGGCGCAGCAGCTAAAAAATAATTGCATAGACGTGGTTGTTGGCGTGGTTGAGACCCACGGAAGGCCTGAGACTGCACTACTGCTGGAGGGACTGGAGGTCCTGCCTCGCAGTCGTCTTGATCGCGGCGACCTTGTGACTGAGGAAATGGATCTGGATGCCATTCTGGCACGCCGTCCGTCCATCGTCCTGGTGGATGAACTGGCTCATGCGAATGCTCCTGGCATGCGTCACGCCAAGCGCTATCAGGATGTGGATGAGCTGCTGGATGCAGGCATAAACGTCTATACAACCCTCAATGTCCAGCACATCGAGAGCCTCAATGATATCGTTTATCAGATAACTGGCGTGCAGGTTCGCGAGACTCTGCCCGACAGGATCATCGAGATCGCTGATGAGGTCGAGGTGGTCGATCTGACTCCGGAGGATCTGTTGCAGCGGTTTCGGGAGGGAAAGGTGTACGTGCCAGCTCAGGCTGAGCAGGCCATGCAGCGCTTTTTCCGCAAAGGCAATCTTCTGGGGCTGCGAGAGATGGCACTCAGATATGCTGCTCGCATGGTTGACGATGACATGCGCACCTACATGGAGAAGCATGGCATTTTGGGACCCTGGCCTGCAGGATCGAGGCTATTGGTCAGCATCAACGCGAGCGCTCTCTCAGAGCGTCTGATACGCATTGGGCAGCGCATGGCTGCAGACCAGGATGCAGAATGGTTCGCAGTTCATGTGCAGTCTCCTGAAGACACCATATCCACAGATTCCTCTCGTGATCAACTGGCACATAATTTGACTCTCGCAAGGGAGCTTGGAGCAAATGTTCAGGTCTTGAGCGGGCAAAATATCGCTGATGAGATCCTCTCCTTTTCAAAAAAGAATAATATCACAGCAATCGTCGCAGGACTGCCCAGCCGCCGCCAGTGGAGCAGATTGTGGCGGGGATCTGTTGTAAATGAGATCCTGAAGCACAGCGGACCCATTCACGTTCTCGTGATCGGCGGATCAGAGGCCGATGCAAGGACGCCGGAGGCTTTCTCGCTTTCAGGCAACGCGGACAGGCGTCAGATTTTCTTGAGCCTGCTGGTCGTTTCTGCGACAGTCGCATTTTGCTGGCTGCTTCAAGATCATCTGGGGCTCATCAACATTGCAATGATCCTGCTCTTGCCTGTGATCTACAGCGGAATGACCTGGGGCAGGAGATCCGGTTTGATTGCATCGCTTCTCTCAGTGGCCTCCCTGGACTTCTTCTTCGTCCCTCCGAGAATGACGCTTGCTGTTGATGATCTGCGCTATCTGCCAGTGTTTTTGGTCTTCGTCATACTTGGAATTGCCACCAGCTTTCTGGCAGATCAGGTGAGGTGGCAGGGAGAGAGCGCCAGGCAGAGAGAACGCTTTGTATCTGCGCTCTACTCCTTCAGCCGCAGACTGATGGCCTCAGCAAATGCCGAGGAGCTTTTGCAATCCGCTGCAAAGGAGATTGCAGATGTCTTCAAGTGCGATGTGATGATCCTCCTTCCTGACGAAAACGGACGCCTGAGGGAGAGGGCAGTCGTTGGGGAGCACATGATACTCGACGAGCGCAAGCTCGGTGTGGCCTCATGGGTATTCAAACACGGCCAGGAAGCAGGGCACGGCACTGAAACGCTCTCCTCCGCCACTCTCTTTTACCTGCCTGTCAGGATCAAAGAGGCCAGCGTTGGAGTGCTCGGCGTGGGATTGGATGAGACTGAGCCCTTATTGATGCCTGAACAGAAGAGATTGCTGCAGGCTTTTTCAAACATTCTGGCATTGGCTTTGGCCAGGAGTGTGAATTCATCTGCAAAGACATAGCCCGGGCGAAATGAGCTTTTTGGATGGAGAATCAATCATTCAAAAAATATTTATCCCAACGGAAACTTTTATATCCGTTGCTCGCTTCAACGGCGAGCTTCAGATGGGATCAATTATGCTATGGGAGCATGTCTATTTTTGGACTTTGCCAGTATGCAGTCCTGAGGCGCACGAAGTTCGCTCTCAGCATTTGATGCCCGAATCATGGGCTTGAGGCCTCCGGTGGGAAAATGAAGCTTGGAATTGTCTTTGATGTCATCGGCACTGTGCTGAAAATCATGGGATTGTTGCTCCTGGTGCCGGGCATAGTCTCTGCTTATTATCATGAGACCAGCGGAATCATAGCTTTTGCCCTGACAGCACTTCTCTCAATAGGAACAGGCATCATATTCAGCACTATCGGGAAAAAGGGTGATGTGGGCAATAGAGAGGCCTTTGCAGCAGTCTCCCTCGGCTGGCTATCAGCCACTTTCATCGGCGCGCTTCCTTTTGTGTTTCATGGCCTTTCCCTGGCCGATGCGCTCTTTGAATCGGTATCAGGCTTTTCAGCAACCGGTGCTACAATTCTCACGGAGTCAAATGCTGATGGATACTACATGGTCAATTCCACCCTTGCTGGCAATAGCATCTGTACCACTCTAATTGACGCCTTGGCACAAAACCTCTCTGGCTATGACATCGCTATTGAGGTCTTAAACAGCCAGACATTTTATGGCCTGCTGTTCTGGCGTTCTTTCCAGCAGCTCATCGGGGGCCTTGGCATAATTCTGATGGTCGTGGCCATCTTTCCAAATTTGCGTGTGGCAGGTCTGCAGCTATATCGCGCCGAGACCGTGGGGCCAAGCAAGGATACCATCACGCCACGGGTCACAGCTACCGCACGAATTCTCTGGAAGGTATATCTTCTATTCAATGCCCTGGAGATCGTTTTGCTGATTGCTGCAGGAATGTCCATTTACGATGCAGTCTGCACTGCGTTTTCCACCGTGGCCACAGGCGGCTTTTCTCCTCAGGCGTCAAGCCTCGTCGCCTACAACAGTCCGATAATTGAGGCCATTGTTGCGGTTTTCATAATTCTCGGAATGTCAAGCTTCACTCTGCACTACAGGTTTCTCACAAGCGACAGAACAGCCTGGTTCAAAGACGAGGAGTTCCGCTTCATGCTCGCGATCCTGGCCCTGGCCACGGCAGTTCTGATGCTGGCTGGCGGAATACATGGCGACCTGGCAGAGCGGTTCCGGCTTGCTTCTTTTCAGGTCATATCATTCATGGGGACCTGCGGCTTTGTCAATACCCTCGATTATGACAAATGGTCAACTGCCGCCAAGCTGACTTTGATCATGGTCATGCTCATGGGCGGTTGCATCGGCTCGACTGCTGGTGGAATAAAAGTGGGCAGGCTTCTTGTGGACTGCAAACATGCTTATAGCGAGCTATTGCATATGCTTCATCCGCATGCACTCATGTCTGTACGGGTTGGCAATGCAAGGGTGCAGGAGAGCACTCTGCGATCCATCCTTTTCTACTCGTTCTTCTATCTGGCTGTGTGGCTGGCGTTATCCATGATCATGGCCATGGTATCGGTTGGAGATGCGAGGGTGGACCTCACAGTCGTGGCATCGGCAATCGCCTCATGCATGGGCGGTGTAGGTCCTGGCTTTGGCATTATAGCCTTTGACTGGTCACAGATGTCGGATATAGCCAAGATGATCGGCTTTTTTGCCATGTACATCGGCAGGCTGGAACTCATGCCGATATTCTTATTATTCATTCCGGAACTATGGAGGAAATGATATGCGTATCTTGATTACCGGAGCTGGCGAGGTTGGTTTTCTGATAGCAAGCGAGCTTCATATGGACCATGATGTGACAGTTGTTGATCATGACCCTGTAGCATGTGCCAGGCTGCAGGATATGGATGTGAAGGTCCTGCAGGGCAACTCTGCCAATGCGCGTCTGCTGATCTCTGCAGGCATCAAAAAAGCGGACATCGTGGCAGCAGTGACAGGCAATGATGAGGTAAACGTCATCACAGGCATCATAGCCAGCCATTTCGGCGTGAAGCATACCATGGCCAGGGTCAGCAATCCTGATTATATCGATCGCCCTGTGCAGGACAGAAAAGAGATCGGCATCAGCTACATGGTCAGCCCTGAGCTGGTTATGGCCGATGATATGGCAAGGTCTCTGAATTTCCCGTCGCTGCTCATGAATCGGGAGCTTGCTGGTGGAAAGATCGAGCTTGTGGAGTTCAAGGTCACTGAGGATATGCCCTTGCAGGGACCGGTTGGCGAGGTCAAGGTCAACCTGCCGGATGGCTGCAAAATCATCGGCATAAACAGAAAGGGTGATGTGAGCATTCCTTCAAAAGACGATCAGATCATGACCAATGATCATCTTTTCCTGCTCTGCGATCCCAAATCCCTTCCTGAGCTAAAAAGCATGCTCCATGAGGTATCATCGCCGAAAAAGGTTCTGATAGTCGGAGGCGGAATGGTCGGATTCTACCTGGCGAGCCTGCTCGAAAAGAAGGGCTTTGACATAAAACTGATAGAGGTGAATACTGAGCGCTGCAGGGAGATCGCTGATAAGCTCTCAAGCACCATGATTCTCAATGGAGATGGAACTGACATCTCGCTCATGAGAGAGGAAGGCGCAGGATACATTGATGTGGTCTTTGCAGTCACCGGTCTCGATGAAAAGAACCTGCTCTGCTCATTGCTCGCCAAGCAGCTTGGTGCAAAGAAGATACTGACCCGTGTGAACAGGTACGATTACATCAAGCTCTTCGAGCTGGTGGGCGTGGACAGAGCTGTCAGCCCTGGACAGGTGACGGCTGATGCTGTGCTGCAGAGGGTGAGCGGCGGAGAGGAAGTGATTACCTTGAGCGACGAAAGGATGGAGCTTGTGGACTTCGTGGCCAGGGCCGGGGCCAGGATCATAGGAAAGAGCATTACCAGGGAGCTGCCGAAGGACTCATTGGTTGGCATGGTCCTGAGAGACGGAAAGCCGACGATGCCGGATGAGAGCTTCAAAGTGAAAGAAGGAGACCGCGTATTTGTGATGTCCATGCCGGATGTAATCTCCAAGGTCAAGAAGCTATTCGTATCATGAACCAGGCCACAGCCAGGAGTCGTCGGATTCAGTTATGAATTTCAGGGTATTTCTTCGGCTATTTGGGTCGCTTCTGAAGATCCTGGCAGTATTGCTGCTGGTCCCTGGAGCTGTCGCTGCCTATTATTCTGAAACCGAGGGAGTGATAGCCTTTGCCATAACGGCTCTTGTCACATTGACCACAGGCATAATCCTGACACGGAAATCGTCAGATGAGGAGCCTGGGCTGAAAGAGGGCTTTGCCCTGGTCTCCCTCGGATGGCTTGGAGCAGCCTTCTTCGGAGCCCTGCCCTATGTCTTTCTCGGAATCAGCCTGGTCAATGGCCTCTTCGAGTCCATGTCGGCCTTTACAACCACGGGCTCGTCCATTCTTACAGAATCCAATGCTCAAGGCTATTGGATCATAAACTCGACACTGGCAAGCAACAGCGTCTCTCATAGCCTGCTGCTTGGATTTCGGAGTCTAGCTATCAACAGCACCATTTTGCAGATCAGCAGCGGCGCGGATAATAGCTACATGGGCCTTTTGTTCTGGCGGTCTTTTGCTCAGTGGCTTGGCGGCATGGGAATAATATTGCTATTCGTGGCGATACTGCCCCGCCTGGGCGTAGCCGGTCGCCAGCTTTACAGGGCGGAGGTGCCGGGGCCAGACAAAGATGCTCTGACGCCGCGAATCAAGCGGACGGCGCAATTGCTCTGGGTGGTCTACATTTTCATGACCGTGGCCGAGATCGTGTTGCTCTATTATGCAAAGATGCCTCTTTTCGATGCATTCTGCAATACATTTGCATCCATGGCCACAGGAGGCTTCTGTCCGCAGTCCCTCAGCATCAAAGCCTACAACAGTTGGGTGATAGATGCCATTCTCACACTGTTCATGTTCCTGGCCGGGGCCAACTTTGCCCTGCATTACAGAATGGTAAATTCCGATCGAATGGCGCTTTTTAAGGATACGGAGTTTCGATTTTATACACTGATTGTCCTTGTGGCCACAGCAGCCATTGTTTTATGGGGCGGTCTTGAGGGCGACATCTTCCGGAAGATTCAACTGGCAGGCTTTCAGGTGGTCACCATCATGACCACGACCGGCTTTTCCACGGATAACTTCGATCGCTGGTCTGCTGCAGCCAAGTACATTCTCCTGCTGCTCATGATCATCGGAGCCTGCGCAGGGTCAACTGGTGGAGCCATAAAAGTGGTAAGGATAATTCTCGCAATCAAGAGCGGATATCGGGAGCTGCGCCATGTCCTTCATCCCAAAGCAGTCATTCCCCTGCGTCTTGGAGGGCTGGCAGTGAAAGATGAGGTGCTGAGGCCAAGCAACATCTTCGTGTCCATGTATCTCTTCATATTCGCCTTCGCATCGCTTCTTTTTGCTGTAATCACTTATGGCGATCCTCGCATGACGATTGAGACTGTCCTCTCAGCCGTGGCGACCACACTTGGAAACGTCGGGCCGGGCTTTGGAATGGTTGGTCCCATGTTCAGCTTCGAAGAGGTTCCGAGCGCAGGCAAGATGCTGCTTTTCGTCTGCATGTGGCTTGGAAGGCTTGAGATAGTAACAGCTCTGGTTTTGTTGGTGCCTGAGTTCTGGAAGAAATAAAAAAATACGGAGGATAAGAGAGCCGACTGAAATTGCCGGCTCTCCATCGTCGGGCAGATAGTAGAGGGAGCTACTATCAATTGGTGTAAACCCATGGCGTTGGGTTAGGTTTACAATTATCTTCCGACTATAAATGGCTTT
>DAONDW010000030.1:0-11141 GCA_035402785.1 Methanothrix sp.
CTCTCCTCGCACATGATTGTGAGCATCTCGGCCAGCCTTTTGTTGGCACCCACGCCTCCGACGAGCATTGCCTCCTTCTTCTCAGCGTGCGCCATGGCCCGCTCTGTGACCTCCACAAGCATTGCAAAAGCAGTCTCCTGGAGGCTGTAGCAGACATCAGCGAGGTCATTTTTTTTAGCAGCCTCGCTCGCGGCTGTGGAGAGGCCCGAAAAGGAGAGGTCCATGCCCTTCACAGTGTATGGCAGGGCAATGTATTGCCTTGCATTTCTGGCAAGCTCCTCAACTTTCGGGCCACCGGGATGCGGCAGGCCCACAGACCGCGCGAATTTGTCTATGGCATTTCCAACAGAGATGTCCAGAGTCTCTCCAAAAATGCGATAGCGGCCCTGGCGGAGCGCCAGGACCTGCGAATTGGCACCGCTCACGTAGATCACAGCAGGATCGACTGCACCCGACTGCCATTTTCCGACCTCGATGTGAGATACGCAGTGGTTGACGCCAATGAGCGGCAGCTCATAGCGCAGGCTTATTGTCCGGGCGGCAGTGGCCACTGTCCTCAGACACGGACCAAGCCCAGGTCCCTGTGAAAAAGCTATGCCATCGATTTTGAGGTCATTGTCACGGGCGTGAGACAGCACGTCACCCACCACTTCTGGCATGTATTCTGCATGATGCTGAGAAGCCTCGCGCGGATGAATCCCGCCCTTTGCCGGAATGTAGGTGGCGCTCTTCTCATAGATCACGCCCTTTTCATCAACTAAGGCGGCACTGAGGTTCCAGGCCGTTCCCTCCAGGCCGAATATTATCATGAATCAAATGGCTCCTGATAGATTCTCATTCTCAGACGTATCCCTGGCCGATGTCCTTTCGGTAGCGCATTCCATTGAACCTTATCCTCTTGATGTTGTCATATGCTTTGACCCGGGCCTCGGCCAGGCTCTGGCCCCGCGCCACCAGCGTCAGCACACGGCCACCGGTGGTAAATAGCCTTCTTTTGCCTGCCGCATCCTGGCCAAAAGCTGTGCCATTATGATAGACCAGAACATCCGGGTCCACCTTTTCAAGGCCAGTGATTGGCATATTGGTGTAGTGCTCGCCTGGATAGCCGGGCCGCTCCCCGTTTCCACCAGAGGAAAGGGGCTTGATTGCCCTTCCGGATACTGCGCAGACCCCAAGGCAAAAGTCATTGGACCACTGCAAAGCAACTGAATCGAGCTTTTCATCCAAAATAGCATCACAGATATGGAAGAAATCCGTCTCCAGCCGGGGCAGTATTACCTCGGTCTCAGGATCTCCCAGGCGCACATTGATCTCCAGGACCGAAGGCTCCCTCTCCGGAGATACCATCAGCCCGAAGTATATCACGCCGACATAAGGCTGCCCGGTGGACTCTCTGAAGCCGCGAACTGTGGGAACGGCAATCCTGTTCATGATCTTATCAGTCAGCTCCTCGTCAAGCCAGGGATGAGGAGAAAAGCCGCCCATGCCGCCGGTATTGGGGTTGTTGTCAAGATTGGGATTGGAGGAAAGCTTATTGAAAAGCCTCACTGCCACAGCCTCGTTCTCGGAGAAGGCCTGCTTATAATCCAGAGCGGATTGCAGAGGAATTATCGTCCTTCCGTCTGACAGGGCAAAGAACATCAGCTCGCGCCCATCCAGCCGCCTTTCTATCTCGATTCGATCTCCGGCCCTGCCGAAGAGCCTGGGCTCGACCATTATGCGATCGATGGTTGAAAGAGCCTCTTCTTCGGTTGCACAGACAATGGAGCCCTTTCCTGCAGCCAGGCCGTCTGCCTTGATCACCAGGCCAGCGTCCCTGTTCTCCACGAAAAATTGCCGGACATATTGCTTTGCCTCTTCAGGCCTATCGAAGTTTTCGCATTGCGGCACAGGGACATTCAGGCCTTTGAGGATCTCTTTGGTGGTGCATTTGCTGTTCTCCAGGATGGCAGCCCTTTTTTTCGGCCCCAGAATTCTCTGGCCGTTCTCCTCGAAGACATCCACAATGCCATCAGAAAGATATCCCTCAGGGCCGACGAACGTAAGGTCTATCTTTTCCTGCTCTGCGAAAGCGAGCATTTCATTGATGGTCTTCGGAGGCTTTCCCTGCACTTCAGCCAACCGGCATTTGTCCATCATCTCGCTGCCCGCATTGCCTGGAGCCACGAATACCCTTTCTACAGCAGCGCTCCTGGCAAAGGCATGAGCTATGGCATTTCCTCTGCCGCCAGCATCCACTACGAAAACTCTCTTGCCGGACATCAGATCCCTATGAGTAGTATATCCCTAGATAAGCATGATTGCTGCGTGGAGAATGCTGCTGGATTTGAGGGCAATTGCATTCGCTTTTTCCATCAGTTAGCTATATAAAACCACAGAGAGCCATTTCGTATTGCGACAGCGGCCCTGGCATGGGGCTATGCTGCAAACACACGCGGGTTTAGGGATAGGAATTCCCACGCGGTTCGCGCAGGAGATGATATCAGTCATGTACACACAGGAGCAGGTGCAAAAGATCGTCGCGGAGAAAAATGTTGAGTTTCTCCGGCTACAGTTCACGGACATATCAGGGATTGTGAAAAACGTGGCCATTCCAGCCACGCAGATGGGAAAAGCCCTGAAGAGCGGCATATCCTTTGATGGCTCTTCCATCGAGGGCTTTGCCAGAATTCAGGAGTCGGATATGGTATTGCAGCCGGACATATCCACATTCAACATCCTTCCCTGGCGCACCAAAGATGGCAGCAACGAGGCCCGGATGATCTGCGATGTGCACCTGCCCAATGGGAGGCCCTTCGAGGGCGATCCCAGAAACGTCCTGCGCCGCCAGCTGGAGAAAGCCCAGGAAATGGGCTATAAAATGAATGTCGGGCCTGAGCTGGAATTCTTCCTATTTGAAAAACAAAACGGAGGATCTGCCACCATTCCGCACGACTTCGGAGGGTACTTTGATTTGGGACCGGTGGATCTGGCGGAAGATGTGCGTCGCGAGATCATTCGCGCGCTCACCCAGATGGGCTTTACCATCGAGGCATCTCACCATGAGGTTGCGAAGGGCCAGCACGAAATAGACTTCGTTTATGATGATGCACTGAGAAATGCCGACAAAGTTGTGACTTTCAAATACGTCACCAAGACGATCGCGATGAGAGAGGGGCTGCGCGCCACATTCATGCCCAAGCCCATCTACGGTGCAGCAGGCACAGGAATGCATGCCAACATATCATTATTCCGCGGAGAGGAAAATGCCTTTTTTGATCCTGGGTCCGCAAATTCAATAAGTGATCTGGCAAGGTTCTTCGTTGGAGGGCTCATCGAGCACGCCTGCGCCATCACGGCAGTTGCCAATCCCCTCATCAACTCCTACAAGCGCCTGGTATCCGGATTTGAGGCTCCGGTTTACATCACCTGGTCCGGGCCAAACCGCTCCTCACTCATCAGGATTCCTGCAGGCAGGGGTCTGTCAACCAGGATAGAATTCCGCTCTCCAGACCCGACATGCAATCCGTATCTGGTCTTCGCAGTCATTCTGGCAGCTGGTCTTGACGGCATAAAGAGGAGCATCGATCCTGGAGAGCCGGTGGACCTCAATGTCTACCACCTGAGCCCAGCCGAGCGCAAGGCTATGGGCATCGGAACTCTGCCAGCCAATCTCAAGGAGGCCCTGGATTATCTGCAGGCCGATCGCGTCATACGCGATGCCCTGGGAGAGCATGTATTCGAGAACATCATGCGCCTGGGTCTTCTGGAATGGGAGGCCTACAATACATTTGTTCATCCCTGGGAAATTGAGAGATATATCAACCAGTATTGAGGAGCATCTGCTGCTTTCCATACCTATTTTTCTTTGCGCTTCATTCAGGCATCCACAAGATCATTATCCTTTTGTCCTCACTGTGGCATTCACTGCCAGGCGCATGCGCCAGAGCCATCACAGCTCAGGTCACCCGAAACGTATATATCTAGCATCGACCTTGGGAAGGTCCGGGCCGGTAGCTTAGTCAGGTAGAGCGAAAGGCTCTTAACCTTTAGGTCGGGGGTTCAAATCCCTCTCGGCCCGCTTTAAAACCGGGGCTGTGGCCTAGCCAGGTAGGGCGATGGGCTCCAGCGGTATATTTGATGATGAGAAACGGGTCTACTGAGATCTCTCGACGGGGAGATTGTTGATGATCCGTTGGAGCACTGAGATGGGCTTTATCAGCCTGCCGTTTTCCGGCTGTGCTTTCAGTATCGGAGAGACCCGTCGATCGTGAGTTCGAATCTCACCAGCCCCACCTTTTTCTAATTCCTTCCCCACAGCTCTTAAATATCCTCAGCGCAAATTGCCTGATGGTGCCGAGATGTACAGGGATATTCTCACGATATGCTGGTCCATCAAAGAGGTAAATAAAAACCTCTCAGACAGGAAATCGACATCTGACTTCTCCATAAAGTATCTCAAAAATGCATGCTCAAACCTCGCCGGCCTTATGCGAGAGATGGGAAAATCCATGCCCAAAGAGGTCATCGAGGTCGTGGACAGGAACAATGCGAAGAAGAGCTTTTCGCTAAACGAAGTCGCAGAAATGCTTTATGATGCTAGAAAGATCGTGCAGCTCAATCTGATAGACAATATCAGCCGATGGGCCAGATCCCATCAGCCACATGCGGCCTGAAAAATTGCCGCGAACATCCTTTTTTCCAGCGGCTCATGATCTTTTGGGAATTTTTGCGCCTCAGAACTCATAGGGCTCATCATGGCATTCAGAGATAATTGTGTCATCACTGGCGCAAATCGCCCGCATTGTGAGATGGACTGCCTGCCGTGATGCGGTCTGGCATAAAACCGTCCATCATTTTGGTCAGCCTGTTTTCATCGATTCAGCATATCTATTTTTCTTTTCAGGACAAAGTTGATCCGAAGAGCAATCCCCGTTTGGGCATATGGTGAGGCTGGGCGTGCATGTCTCCGTGGCAGGCGGAGTGGAAAGAGCCGTTGTTCGCGCTCTTGAGAGAGGCTGCGATGCATTTCAAATCTTCTCATCCAATCCTCGCGGATGGAGATCAAAACCGATACAACGGGAGACTGCAGAGCGCTTCATAGCCCAGCTATCGCAGTCCGGCCTTTCTCCTGCAGTGGATCACATGCCCTATCTTCCCAATATCGCCTCCGCCAGAAATGAGGTTCATGCCAGGTCTGTCCAGGCACTGACTGATGAGCTGGTGCGCTGTCAGATGCTGGGGATACCCTATCTCGTGACTCATCTGGGAAGCCATCTGGGTGCTGGAAGGAAGGAGGGTCTCGCGAGGATTGAAGAAGCCCTGAAAACAGCGACAAACGGCTCCAAAAGCAATACGATTCTGCTCCTGGAAAACAGCGCAGGCACGAAGAACAGCATGGCGAGCACCTTTTCGGATATGGCCGAAATTCTCGATCTCCTGCCAGAAGAGATGGGACGTCTGGGCGTCTGCCTGGACACCTGCCACCTTCATGCGGCAGGCTACGATCTGCGAGACCGTTCAGCTCTTGAGGCCACGCTCGATCAATTTCAGGAGGAAATAGGGCTGAAGAGCCTCAAGCTCATTCACCTCAACGACTGCCGCGGCCAGCTCGGAGCGCATCTGGACAGGCATGAGCATATAGGCCTTGGACAGATCGGCCTGAATGGATTTGCTGCAATCCTGTCCCACCCCTATCTGGCAGAACTGCCAATGATCCTGGAGACACCTGTGGATTCTCGCAGGGATGATCGCGGCAACCTTGAAGTGGCGAGGCGCCTTGCCTCAGGAATAAAATAGTCTCTCGATGACCAGCATCAGGGCATCGTTGGAGATGGGTTTGACAAGGTAGTTGCTGGCTCCCAGGTCATAGCTCTTTTGAATATCCTGATCCTCATTGGACCCTGTCAGGATGACCACGGGGATGGCATTCAGATTGCTATCGCTCTTGATGCGGGTGAGAAGATCTATGCCGCTGACATCAGGCAGATTGATATCCAGCAAGATGAGCTGTGGAAGCTCAGATGAGGACTTATTTTTCAGAGCAGAGAGGGCCTCATTTCCACTGGCTGCGATAATCAGCCCATTGCTCAGCATATTGTGCTTGAGCACCCGTGCTGTCACGGCTGCATCCTCCGGATTGTCTTCCACCAGCAGGACCTTGATCTTTAAATCCATAGATTCACCTGGATGAATACTCCCGACTTTGCTCGTCCATTATCATGACCAGATAAGTAAATGCAACTACCCACAAAAATAGTTTTCCCACTGGCCAGATCACCTCATCAATTGAATAACTTTTATTATCTCAAACCAGCACCATTATCATGGATATATCGCAGTCATGCTTTAAATGCCCAGGCTCTATCTCGCCATAAATTTATCATTCTTGTGATAGTACGGATTTTATGTACGGATTTAAAGCCATGTATCAAATACATACCCCGGAGACGAACATGCCGACATTCTTTGCTCTAATTATTAATTGCTGTCCTGTATTTTTCTTTCGAGAGATTGACATGTCAGTCAGACGCCGTGCCTATTTTTCACTTCAATTCCTGTCCTTTACATTCTGTCATCCAGTTCCTTCTTCACCCGCCCGCTCGATAGGAGCGCAACCCGGCTCAAAGGAACATCTGCCTGCAGCTCATAGCCCAAAGCCTCGCCGAGATGACGGGCGAATTCGAGAATTTCTGAATGCGACGGCATGGCATCTCTGGTCAGACGGTCCCGCGACCGTCCCAGATGCATATAGGCCTTGACCTCCACGAAATCCGGTTCAGCTATCGCGATGAGCCTGGCGTAGTCCTCAGGCCTGTTCATATTCAGGCCGCGAGCCAAAGTCATTCGAATCACGCTTCGAGTGCGGTGCAGCCTGATGGCCTCCAGGCTCTCTTCAATTCTCGGCCATAAATCGGCAGCCGGGCGGCAGACCAGACGGTACATGGCTTCATCGGGGGCATTGAGGCTCAGATAAAGCTGCGTAGGCGAGATATCGGCCAAAACATCTGGATTGGTTCCATTGCTCACCAAAAACGATGTCATGCCCTTTCTTCTTATCAGGTCAATCAGCTCTCGAAGATATGGATAGAGGGTGGGCTCGCCCATGAGTGAAAGGGCCACATGCTTCGGCTCGTGAGCCTCAGCCAGACGGGAGAGGTCTGTCGTCTTCGCCCCGCCGTAGCCGGAGAGGAATTTCTTCTGGCCTTGCAGGATGCCATCAAGAAGTGCTGCAGGCTCAAGGAGCTGCTTTGCGACCACTGGATCGTCAATCGGCCTCCAGCAGTGCAGGCAGTGGTGATTGCACACGAGGGTTGGCGTCATCTGAACGCAGCGGTGGCTGGATATGCCATAGAAGTGATGCTTATAGCACTGATCTGCCCCGCGCATGCTGCGGTTGAGCCACAGACATGGCTTGACTGCAGCAGAGCCGACCAGATGATAGCCCTGACGGGCAAGGGTTTGAAGAGATGGGTCTGGGAGTTGCATGTCAAAAGACTGGGTTTGCATCTAAAGATATATAGCTTCATTGAGAAGCTGATTGCGAGGAATATGATCGGGATGCCACAAATGAATGGCAACATATGCTTGAGAGCCATAATGATCATCATCATAATGGCGATTGCAGTCGTTTCAACCTCCTGTGCACAGCAGCATATCCCGCAGCATGTGCTTTCCCAGGAAATAATGACGAAAATATCTTCTGGAGAGCCCGTCTATTACGATGATGCTGTGATCTTTGGGGATCTTGATCTCGCCAGTCTGCCAGGAGCACATGTGCCTGTTTCATTCATGTTCACCAACTGCACATTTGCCAATGCCAGCTTTGCTGCAGTCACCTTCGATCAGGACGCCATCTTCTGGGGCACGACCTTCGAGAATGCCAGATTCGATCATGCCAGCTTTCTCGGCTCCGCGGATTTTGCCAATGTCACATTTGGCAATGTCAGCTTTTCCTCTGCAGCTTTTGCGAGGCCTGCAATGTTCGACGGCTCGCTCTTCCTGGAGAACATAAGCTTCGAAGATGCAGTCTTCTCCGAAGATGCATCTTTCAATCATGCCCGCTTCCTGGAGACTGCCAACTTCAATTACTCGGACTTTGACTCCTACTCCTACTTCGCATATGCGCAGTTTTCAGGCGATGCCCTCTTCTCAGACATAGACTTCTCTGGGCCTGCGGACTTCTCCAATGCCTCATTCGCAAACCAAGCAGTCTTTTTTGCCTCTCGCATGAAAGCTCCCTGCTTTTCCGGATGCATATTCACAGGTCCTGCCAGATTCGGACTGACTGGCTTTTCAGGCCTCACATCCTTTGGAGATGCGGTATTTGAAGATGAGGCGAACTTCGTTTTAGCCCGTTTCTCTGATGCCGCCTACTTTTCAGGAGCCGATTTCCGCAGTCTGGCACTCTTCGGCCTCACCAAGTTCGAGGACATTGTGAGCTTTGACGGCGCAAAATTTTCCAATGACCTCAATTTCAAAGCAGCATCGATATCCTCTCTGCTTTTCGAGAGGGCAAAGCTTGAAGCAAACTCCAGGATTATTTTAAACGATACCGATTTCGCCCGTTTCAAGGCCCACTGGAACGCAATTGAGGAGCACGTTGTCTGGCTGCCGGGTGCCTACCTGGCGCTGGTGGAAAACTACCGCCGCCTGGGCTGGTCTGTGGATGAGGACGACTGCTACTATGGATACCGCTGGCTCGATCAATCAGACAAGAGCTGGGGGTGGTCGAAGATCATTGATATGCTGTCCTGGCTATCCTGCGGCTACGGAGTCAGGCCCAGCTATGCGGTTTTCTGGTCGCTTTTGACAATCCTCGCCTTTGGCCTGATATTCTGGGTGGGTGACGGCATCCGCCGCTCTGCCAAGCCCCTCTCAGAGCCTGCAATGGATGGCAGCCTTCCGGAGCGCGCTACTCTGAGAAATGCGCTGTTCTTCAGCACCATGATCTTTCTCTCACAGGGGCCCATCGACTTTCTGCCAGTTGGAAGGCACAGATACTATGTCATCCTGGAAGGAATCCTTGGATGGCTTTTGCTCGCGCTCTTCCTGGTCACGCTTGGCCGGGTCATGATCCGTTGATACAAAATGATAAATTCTTGGACAGCCTGAAAAACGAACCGTTGAAGGAAATATTGCGATCGCTGTGGCTGCACCAGGGCATCTTTCTGCTCTCTGTGCTCCTGTTGCTCATGCAGGGCTCTATTGCCGGAGATGTGAGGGCTGATATGCTCCCGCCAGGCTCCTCAGTTCCATTTGGGCCATTTGAGCTGAAGAATGCAGATTTCAGCCCGCAGACCATATCTGCAGAGGACCTGCGTTCAGAGATCAGATCTGGAGAGCCTCTGAACTACAACAACGTGACCATAGTCGGCTCGCTGAACCTCGGACAGATCGACGGGCCAGTCAATCAGCCCATAAAGATCACCAACTCGCGCTTCATGGGGCCTGTAAAAATAGAGGCTCTGACCTTCGCCGATGGCCTGGACCTGCGCGGTTGCACATTTTATGACAATGTCAGCTTTATCAAATCCCGGTTTTTGGGCGATGCCAAATTCTCTGGCGCTCGCTTTTTCAGGCAGGCGGACTTTGCTGACACCTATTATGAGGACCTGTCGGCTTTTATCAGCAGCCGCTTTTTTAACGATACGAGCTTTGGAAATGCCCAGTTCGATGGTGATGCAATCTTTTTGGACTCTTTATTTGCAACCGATGTCGATTTTGATGATGCTAAATTCATGAGATCTGCGTCTTTTAGAAATGCCCATTTCGAGGACGTTCGCTTCTTTGAGACCCAGCTGGCAGGACAGGTCACATTTCTGGCATCCACATTTTCAGGCAATGCCACATTCGCAGCAACGCGCTTTGAGAGCGACGTGGTCTTTCGGGAGGCCCGCTTTCTTATGGGCAGCACCTTTGGCCTTTCCAGCTTCGCCGGCCTCGCAGATTTCGGAGGTGCAGATTTTGAAAAGACTGCCTTCTTTGGTGGAGTCAAGTTTTCCGACCTGGCCTATTTCGTGGCGGCCAGGTTCAATGGCGACCTGATCCTGGAGGGAGCGAGGCTGTACAGCATGCAGCTTGACGATGCTTCATTTGCCGATAGCTCAAGGATCAACCTCAACAGCACCGACTTCAGCAAATTCGTGGTCCACTGGGACATCATACGGGAGCGCATGGTGTATAATGGTGCAGCCTACCTTGCCCTGGTCAGGAATTATAAAAGCCTGGAATGGTTTGACGAGGCTGACGATTGCTACTACCAGTATCGCAGAATAGGTCAGGACAGGACGCCCTGGGGCTGGGACAGGCTCTCGGACATCATATCCTGGCTGTCCTGCGGCTATGGTGTGCGCGTGAGCTACACATCATTCTGGTGCCTCTTCACAATCCTCATATTCGGAGTTATTTTCTGGGCTGGAAAAGGCATGAACAAATTTGAGCTCGAGGGCATGGAGCTGCCAGGCAGTTCACGGCTGAAGCCATGCGAGCGCGTCTCATTCACAGATGCCCTTTATTTCAGCATAGCCATGTTCACAACCTCTCAGGCCCCCGTCAACACATATCCTGTGGGCGTCTACAGGCACCTTGCAATGGCAGAAGGGATTTTGGGCTGGTTTTTCCTGGGCCTGTTCGTGGTCGTCCTGAGCGCAGTGCTCATCCGCTGATCTGCTACAATGTAAATCGCTGCAACGAAAATCGCTGCAACTGACATCTTTTCTGCCTTCAGAACGTCTGCCGCGGCATGCCAATCCGGAAAGGTTGATATACGTGATGGTTATAGGAGAAAGGCGGAAAAAGGGCGCGTGGCCTAGTCAGGATAAGGCGGCAGCCTCCTAAGCTGTAGATCGGGGGTTCGAATCCCCCCGCGCCCGCTTGTTTTCAGGGCGGTTTGTTAGCCAGTCCTCTTCATCCTTCATGGAAATTGAATGGTCATCCCTTTGCTGATCTCTCCTGCATAGTTCAGGAGAATCGTGATCAGATAATAGATATAAATGGTGACTCCAAGAGCAATGGCAATAAATAACAGAGCCTTCAGCAAATCTTCTGCCATCTGATCCAGGTGCCCAGGGATCTCTCTTTGGACAAACGGAGCCATTGCGATAATTCTGCTTGAGGGTCTCATCGAGGCATCGGCTGGCATATCCTGTATCACCTTTTGC
>DAONDW010000031.1:0-3613 GCA_035402785.1 Methanothrix sp.
ACACAAGACAATAACGGCCCTGTTAGCCTGGAGATCGCGGGACAATATCTGCCGCGAATTTTTGGGTCGGAAAAGACCCGGATTGGGTTGATAGTTTTCTTCGGTGATTATCATATTACCCCCCCAACAGATTAATCTACAAAAAGATATATAGTACATTAGGAGCGAACTATATATTAATCCTTAAAGGGCAACAGAATGAAAGTGAGGTGATGGATCTCTGCAATCGATCTTTAATGCGATCGCATACATTTGAATATATGTGCCAATGATTTAATCCTGCTTAAAAGGATCGGGATATTATTCTGAATTATAATAAAATATTGATCTGGAGATGTCGCGTCTTCTCTAGAAAGTGATATGATGCTGAATACCAGGCAGAAAGATAGCAGTTCATCGTCCACTGATGAGAATGAATCGAATCCAGGAATATCTGCGCGATTCATTTCCAAAAGATGCGCGGATTTCATATGTTCTTTGAATATAGAGGAGCATTTATCATTCCGGAATTCGCTGATCGGTGCAGCTGCAATCATGATTATCTATTTGGCTATATGGCTTCATCTCCAGAATGATCCATCAGGCCGTGTAATCTTCGGAGATGCAGGCGCGATAATAATAGACTGCATTACAACTCTATGTTTGTATTATGCTGCAAGACTATCCAGGAAGATAAATAGAAGATACTACATGAGCTGGTTGATCCTTGCCATAGCTCAATTTTCCTATGCAATAGGTGATTTTCTCTGGGCATATTATGAGATCGTTCTCAATAAGAGCCCATTTCCGTCTGTAGCCGATGTACCATACATCCTGCGCTATTTGCTGTTCTTGGTAGCCATCTATATTCTGCCTGCAGCACCGATATCCTCAAAAGAGAGAGTCAAGTTGATGCTCGATACGGGAAGCGTAATGATCGCATCCATCATCCTATTCTGGACCCTGATCATAGCCCCAACCATTGTGCAAAGTGCAGGAACAGATGAATTGACCATCGTCCTTTCCGTTGCATATCCTGTTTTGGATTTAATGCTCCTGTTTTCTCTGATCGATCTGCTATTGAGAAGGCTCGGATTTCCCGGGCAGAGGTCCATTGTATTATTGGCTGCAGGGACCGCATTATTAATAGTAACGGATTCAATTTTTAATCGCCTGTCTCTGGATGGAAGCTATGTTTCAGGAGGCATACTGGATAACGGATGGATTGCGTCATATCTGATAATCAGCCTTGCAGGATTGTCTCAGGCGGAATTTCTCAGGAGCTGCAAATATCTTCCAGATATCAGATATATTGGGCGATATGGCCAGATAAGCTGGCCGCTTTATCTGCCTTATCTTGCAGCAGGCGCGGCTTTTTTATTGCTCGTATGGAGCCATGATCATCCGCTATCAGTGTCGTTTTCAACTCTCGCCCTGGCTGTGGGAGCGATAATCGGCCTGGTAATCGTTCGTCAGATAATTGTATTAAATGAAAATGTTCAGCTCTATTCTGAAGCTCAGAATGAGATCGATGAGCGCATCAATGCTGAAAAAGAGGTAAATAAGCTCAATGAAGAGCTTGAAAGAAGGGTATTGGAGCGCACCTCTCAGCTTGAAGATACGAATAGGGATCTTCAGAGGCAGATTCATGAGAGGCAGGCAGCGGAAGAGGCTCTTATGGATTCTGAGCACCGGTTTGCAGATATCATAGATTTCCTGCCAGATGCCACATTTGTGATAGATAAATCCGGCAAAGTGATTTCATGGAACAGGGCCATAGAGAAGATGACAGGAATCAGGGCAGACAAAATTCTTGGAGCTGGCAATTATGAGTATTCGCTGCCATTTTATAATGAGCGGAGGCCTACTCTGGCTGACCTGGTCTTGGATCACGATAAGAATATGGAAAAGAAATATGAGGGCGTCAAATGGCAGGAAGAAGACACCATCGTCGGAGAATTTTTTGTTAAAAACCTGCTCGGAAAACCGGCTTATCTGCAGGCGAGTGCCGCGATTCTCCGCGATTCTGAGGGAACTGTCTATGGAGCCATCGAGTCGATTCGAGAGATCACAGACAGAATGATAGCTGAAGAGGCCCTGAAAAATGCCAAGGAAAGGGCTGAGTCAGCAACTATAGCCAAATCGAAATTCCTGGCCAACATGAGCCATGAGATCAGGACGCCCATGAATGCGGTCATAGGCATGAGCGATTTGCTTTTGCAGATGGACATGAAGCGCGAGCAGCGCGACTATCTGGAGATCATAAGAAACAGCGGAAATGCCCTGCTCTCAGTGATCAATGATATTCTGGACTATTCCAAGATAGATGGAGACAAGCTTGAGCTGGAAGTGCTGCCCTTTGATTTGATGAATTGCATCGAGGTTTCGATGGACCTCGTAGCAGCCAAGGCTGCGGAAAAGGGACTGGAGATGACATATTTTCTGGGAGATGAGGTTCCTGCAAGGATTCTGGGCGATGAAATCAGGCTTCGCCAGATTCTGATAAATCTCTTAGGAAATGCTGTGAAGTTTACTGAAAAAGGAGAAGTCATTCTTGCAGTTAATTCATCACTTGCAGCGGAAGGACAGATCAGATTGCTTTTCGAAGTCAAAGACACCGGGATAGGCATTTCTAAGGAAAATCTGGGAAAGCTATTTCAGTTCTTTTCTCAGGTTGATAGCTCCACAACCAGGTATTATGGAGGCACCGGCCTGGGCCTGGCCATAAGCCGCAAGCTGGTGGAGATGATGGGCGGAGAGATTTATGCGCAGAGCACTCCCGGAGTTGGGAGCACATTTTCCTTTACAATTCTATGCAGCATCCCGCAGGACAGGCCAGAGGTCTCTTTAGAGAGCATGCTTTTGATCGGAAAGAGGGCACTGGTGGTTGAAGGAAATGAGTCGGTGAGGCGGATGCTCAATCGCACACTGGCGTCCTGGAAGATTGAGTCAGCAGATGCATCCAGCGGACAAGAGGCTGCTGAGATGATAAAGGGAAATGATTTCGATTTTGTCATCATCGATGCCACTTTGCCTGATATGAGCGGGGAGGATTTGGCAGCGCAAATTTCGAGCAGAAGGAGAGGTCCTGCAATCGTGATGATGAGCCAGATTGGCAGCAAGGTCAGGAGGGATATCTGCGAGAATGGATGGCTGATCAAGCCAATAAAGCCGAGCCAGCTCAAGCATATTCTGATCAACCTGCTGCAGCCTGAAAGCCAGGATGGAGAACGCAGGGTGAGAGCAAGCGATGAAGGGCAGTTTCAAAAGAAGAAGGATTTATCCATTCTACTGGTTGAGGACAATCCAGTGAACCAAAGGGTGGCAATATCCATGCTCAAGCACCTCGATTACGGGGCGGACATAGCCAGAAATGGCCTTGAGGCATTATCTATGATGGAGAAAAAAGCATATGACATAATTCTCATGGACATACAAATGCCGGATATGGATGGACTGGAGGCGACGCGCTGCATTCGAAACTCAAAGATTCAAAAGCAGCCGCACATAATCGCAATGACAGCCTATGCTCTGGATGGCGACAGAGAGGCATTTCTTGAAGCTGGAATGAATGATTATCTGAGCAAGCCGATAAAAATTGAAGAACTCAAGAGGGCAATCGAAAATAGGCCTG
>DAONDW010000031.1:3713-5214 GCA_035402785.1 Methanothrix sp.
ATTCAATCGATGATTCAAATCATCCTGTCCTCTTCTCTCTCATCTGCATAGAGTTCTGGAAGAGCGTTCATATATTCTTTTATCATGATAGGAAAAGATCTGGATTCCATGAAACGCAGGCCGAGCTGCTCTGCCCAGCGCTGTATTCCCAGGTCCTGGGAGACAACTGCTGCATCAAGCTCTTTTGCCAGGAGGAGGACATCGATATCCGGGGCGCTGTCTAGAATGCCGTAGCGAAGTGCTGCTCTGTATTTTTCTCGAAATTTGCGGATTATGCTTCCCACGACCTCTCTTTCGATCTCATCTTTCATGCTGTCAAGGCTTGTCTGGCCTCTGGAGAGCGTGATGCATTTGGAGACAGATTCCCATACTGCTTCCTCAGAGATGTTCATGCCTTTGTTTATGCGGCTTCTCATATAGTCCACGTATTCGTAAAAGATTTTGGCAGGGACTTTGACCTTATATCTGTCAGGCGATTTTTTTACGAGCCACGTATCGACCTTTCCTAGGATGCGCGCATCGCAGTTATTATGACGGACGAAATCTTTGATCTCATTGTAGACTGACGGATATGGGATATAGCAGCTAATTCCGAGATGAAGCCTTCCATCCGCCACCCGGTCGAGGATGGCATTCATTCCTTCACAGATGTCGGCGGCACCCTCGCTCTCCCAGGCAAGCGAATCTGTGAGGGCGGTCGTATCCAGCACAAATCTCTGGCGCAACATTGAAGGTAATATGGATGAGGAAATATAAGATACCTTCTAAATCCGGGACTGAAAAGCATTAATTAGTTCCAGGGAATATTGGCGGGCGTGAAATCAATGCAGCCACTGGTTTTTACCCTGTCCAGGATTGATAATCTCATGCATCAGGTGAGCTTTGATCCTGCAGAGATGAAGGGAAAGATCATCACCAATACCTCTTTTGTGGAAAGGGAGAGGCTACAGGAGACCTTAGCCGTTTTTTCCGATGCAATTCAGGCCGGGTTATCGGTATCGCCATTGATCAAGCTGGCAGAGGAGGGCCGATATGTCAGGATCAAGACAGCCTGCAGCCTGACGATTTGCGGCGTTTTGCTGAAGAAAGGAATTCCGGTTCGGCCAAAGGGCGGCGGCCTGGTGGAGGTGATTGGAAGGGAGCCGACGAGGTTTACTGATATGCTCATGTACTGGGCCACGACTGTGGATCCGATTGATCTTCTGACGGCACAGGGGCTCAGCGATATTGCGGCGATGATGCGCACAGGTAACGGGCGGATTTTGGGAAATCTCCATGAGGCTCCGATGCTTGCAAGAGAGAGAATTGAGGAGGTGCTCGACCTGCTCTCTGTGGCCGAGTTTGCGGGTGTGCTGGAGCTGGGAGAGCCGAATATGGATGTTTTGGGAGTGTTCGTTGAGAGGGACCATGTTGGAATTGCCCTGATCGGAGGCACTAATCTGGTTGCTGCTGCTCAGGAGATGGGAATTGCAATCAAGCATGAGTCGATAAGCGACCTGAC
>DAONDW010000031.1:5314-7091 GCA_035402785.1 Methanothrix sp.
AAACGAGTCGATCTGAACCAATCGAAATCTCATTTTTTCTGCAGATCCGCTATCTCCTGGTCTATTTCAGAGATCAGCGAAAATGTCGCTTCCCTGGAGCTGTCAAATGAGTCCTCGGAGGCGTGCATCCCGTCCCTGGCCAGCACCCGGATCCTGTAGTCTCCGGGATACAGACCCTTGGTAGACCATTTCCAGGTCGCTGACTCAGACCATCTGGTCTTGTCCTGGCCGTTGACCTGGAATTTGTAGGATATCCGGTCTCCATCCGGATCCTGGGCAGTCGCCTTCCAGACCACAATTGCGCCCTGCGCCTGCGGGCTGGCTGGATCAGGCTCAAGAGATGAAATGGCTGGCAGTTCATTTTTATTGGCTGCTGAGATCGCAAAGGATGCAGCTTTGAAGCTGTCTGATGAGCTTTCAGACGCATGCCTTCCGTCTCTTGCCAGGACGGTTATCTCATGATCTCCAGGAGCGGCTGAGGCACTGTCCCAGGACCACGAGTTTGAGGCGGACCAGCCCTGGGCTTCATTTCCATCAACCAGGAATCTGTAGGCTATCTCGTCTCCCTCTGGGTCCGAGGCTTTTGCAGTCCAGGCTACAATTGCGCCCTGAGGTTGCGGACTGGAACGATTCGCCTGCAGATCGCTGATCTCAGGAATGGAATTGTGGCTGGTCAGGTCAAATGTGCTGTCAATGGAGCTGTCTGACGAGTCATCTGAAGCATGCTTGCCATCTTTTGCCAGGACCCTTATCCTGTAGCTGCCTGTCTCCTCTGAGGTTGTATCCCATACCCAGTAATTGGAAGATGACCAGTCTGTCACATCCCTATCATTTTTCATGAACTTGAAGTAAATCGGATCGCCATCTGCATCGTTTGCGATTGCCGTCCAGATGATCTTGCCGCCCACAGCCTGAGGACTTTGCCTATCCGGCTTCAGCTCTGTCAGAACAGGCGGTTGGTTGGGAAGGCTCAGTGTGAAGCTGGAGTTCATGATGCCATCAAAGGATGATTCTGAAGCGTGATTGCCATCTCTGACCATGACCGTGATCAGGTAATCCCCGGACGACAGGCCATTGGTCAGCCAGCTCCAGCTAGCAGATCTGGACCATTTCTGCTTTTCCTGTCCATCCACCAGGAACCTGTAGAATATGCGGTCGTTCTCAGGGTCGGTAGCCACTGCCTTCCAGAAGACTGCCGTTCCGGGCTGCTGGGGGCTTTCTTTGTTCGGAACCAGAGATTTCAGGACGGGCGAATGATTTTGATTTGAATCATTATCGATTTCGCTGTCGATTTCGCTCTTGAGGCTGCCCTGAAGATTCTGTTCCGGTGATGGTGCAGCCAATGCGATGGGTTCTTCTTCAGGCGTTTCTTCATGCGCTTCTTCATTCACTTTTTCTTCTGATGCATTGCCCTGAATTGATGAATCCTCAACAGCCGTCCCATCAGCGACTTTCTCCCTGGAAGCAGATTCCATTGCAGGTGCCTGCAAGGAATCATCTTCGTCCTGTGAGGGAGAAGCAGCAACTTCTGCCTGGGATGGATTGACTGAATTTTTCCGAGCTTCACTTTGGCTCTCTTCTCCGGGATTTTCTATTTCGCCCAAACTCTCTTCGCCAGTTGGACCTGTCTGCGTCTTTTGCATGGCAATTGTCCGGTCTTGCTCATTGCCTTCAGAGACTATGTCTGTGGATGAGGCATTTGTTGACGGGACATTTGCTGGCGAGGCATTTGTGGATGAAGCACTTGTCTGCAAAGCATCCACACCTGCAGATGAGG
>DAONDW010000031.1:7191-10895 GCA_035402785.1 Methanothrix sp.
GCCAGAGATTCGTTCTGCAGTCCTCTGGGTGTGGCCATGAGCAGAAGGCTGAAAATCCCTGCAAACAGGAGATTGGCGGCTATCGACAGCCTCACCCTTTTTTGAGGCTCAAGATCGTTTTTGCCCGGATATGCCCAGATGACTGCCAAATATCCTGGAATGAAAATGACCAGTATCAAGGCCAGAAGCGATAGAGAATCCTGCAAATCCTGCAGTGCAGGTGGCGATAGATGGACCAGAGCCAGGGCTGCTGCGGAAACCAACATCGGAGCTGTCAGATGCCATGGAGGTGGCCATGCAAGCCTCATTTAATCCTCATACGCACATTGTCGCACATCAGTTCATGTTCAATTTATAATAAAGCTTTTTCCTGGCAAGGCGAATTTTCCGGCTCCTGGCAGTCTCTCAGAACAATTCCCACAGGACAGTGATCGGCTCCTGCAACATCCTTCAGGATAAAGGCCGACTGGACGCGATCTCTCAGCTCCTCGGAGACGAAGAAATAGTCGATCCTCCAGCCGACGTTCCTTTCTCTGGCCCGGCTCTTGAGATCCCACCATGAATAGTTTTCTCCTTCATCAGGATGAAATATGCGAAACGAATCGACAAATCCACTCTGCACCAGCTTATCGATCCAGGCCCTCTCCACAGGCAGGAATCCAGAAACCTTCTCGTTGGCCTTGGGCCTTGCCAGATCAATCGCCTTGTGAGCTGTATTGATGTCCCCGCATATCACTATCTTTTTGCCCTGTGACCTCAGGAGGCTGATGTGGTCCAGAAAGAGGTCATAGAACAAAAGCTTGTATTCCAGCCGCTCTTTTGATGCCTTGCCATTTGGAAAGTAGACATTGAATAGAAGAAAATCCCCATAATCAGCCACAATTGCCCGATTTTCGTCGTCAAGTCCTTTTATTCCCAGAGTGTATGCCAAAGCCTGAGGCGGAACCCGCGAGAAAAGGGCCACACCATCCCGCCCCTTTCGCGCGCCTGAGCCAAAATATGAATAGTATCCGGGAATGCTCTTCAATTGATCAGGCACCTGATCTGCTGCGACCTTTGTCTCCTGCAGGCAGAGGATATCAGGCATATCGCTTCTCATCCAGTCCACAAAGCCCTTCTTTGCAATAGCTCTCAGGCCGTTCACATTCCATGAAATAAGTCTCAGGGTGGACAAATTGCATCAGCCTCAGATCGCGAAATTCATTCAGACCGAGGCATCAATGGCATTAAATATATATCCTCCGCTCTGCAGACATCCGCTCATCTCACCCAAATGCTCATGATCATCTCCAAATGCTCATGATCCCCTCAAAAGTTCCATCCAGATGTTAACAAATGATACGCTGATCAAATTCAATGTGGTGGCTGCATTCCAGAGATCGGACTCCACAGGATGAAGATGAGCAATCCACCCGGACCATAAAACGAAGCAAATGATTGAGAACGAAACCAGGGTGTCGATTGCCAGAAAAAGCCTGGGCCTGCCAAATAGCCTTCCTGCCTGAGCGATGATGCAATATTCGATAGGTGAAGCCCTGTTATGAAGATGAAATGCGATCCTGGCCAGATTCATGAAGAGGTCTATAAAAGCCCAGGATATGATAAACCACGCAAAGGCAGAAAGGGCTGTAGAGGACTCTTCTGAGCCGATCCTGCCTGAAAGCAGGCCGAAGAGAAGCTTGTAGGTGCAGAATGGAATTCCTATGGTCAGGGCCTGAAATGCGGGTGTGGTGAAGAAGCTCTTCTCAATCCGTTCCTTATCTGTTCTGGCCTGTTCTTGCATGGTTGCCTGATTGGGATCTTCTTGCCGAAAAAAGCTTGCATTGCCAATATTTTTAATTTGCCAGCCCATTGAGCAAGGAAGATGCTGCTGGGGATAGAGGCATAACAATGAACAGGACCCGCAACAGAGCCCTGAATGATCTCAAATCCTTTTTTCCTGAGAAGAGTCTGATTTTGCTTTTAATTCCATAAACACATATAAAATATTAATGAATAATGAGATTCAATTCGCGCAGCAGAGAACGCTTTTAAAAGCACCGAATAATGACATTTATTGAATGTTTGCCCATTTATGATAGTATTATTTAAATTAATTATGAGTTACTAAATAATGTACTTGGTTTGAGTATTATACATATTTAGAAATGGGCTTATAGATATCATTTCAAGAATTTAGAAACTATTTGACGAAATTAATTACCAATGAATAATTCTTATACTAAAAGGGTCATGTGCTAATTGACGACTATGCATTCCAGATCAAACCTGAATATCCTTCTTGCCGAGGACAATCCGATAAGCCAGAAGATGGCTCAAATTGTGCTCAGGAAGCTGGGAATGAAGGCGGACTTGGCCAAAAACGGCCTGGAAGTTCTGACAGCCCTTGAGGAGAATTCCTATGACCTGGTGCTCATGGATGTTCAGATGCCGGAAATGGACGGAATCGAGGCCATCAGGATCATTCGCAAGAGATGGCCTCAGGGCGGTCCAAAGATAATAGTCATCACCTCTCTCGAACCTGATCTGATCGGCGAGATCTGCTATGATGCGGGAGCTGACGACCTGATCAGCAAGCCGTATCGAATGGATGAGCTTGATTCTGCAATAAAGCGCAATCTGTCCAGTGAATCGATACAACTGCCTCATGGTGAGGCTATCCTGACATAAACCTATTATCCAGATGGATTGCTTTGCCTATAATCAGGATTTGATGCCGGAAAGTCCAGTGCAGAGGCAATCCAAGTCGTAGTCTTTTAATATGTATGGCACTCATAATTTCTATATAGCAGAGCAGCAAGAACAAAAAAAAAGAGGCGCCCATAAAAATGCCCAGCGTCAGATATACCAGGATAGAGATAACGCCGGATGCTTATCGATCTTTAGAGGCCGAGGCCATCCTGCAGGGGAAGACCTTAAAGAAGCTGGCCTCAGAATTGATCCTCAAAGGCGTCTCAAAAAAAGCGCTCGATTTTGTCCAGCAGGTAGAGGATTTGGAGGCTGCAAGCAGCGAACCCCAGATAGAGCTGACAGAAGATATTGTAAAAGTAATAAAAAAGATTGGTGCAACTGGCATTCATTTCGGCGGGCAGACGCTGCAGAAGATAAAGGATGCCATTCTGGAAGAAGGCTATCAGGCTGCGATGTTGTCTGTCGCACAGCATACCGCTTCCATGGAGAGGGACGAATTGCACAGAGTGATCGCCATCTGCCGCAGCTATAAGCTCACCACAAATACAACAGCATATTTGATAGAAAATTTAAATGAGATCGAGTCCGGCAACTGGAAATGAGCTGATCTCATTATTCATGTTGAGCTGTCTCTTTTCACATCACTCATATCCTGTTTCATCTGCAGGTAGGTTTCTCTATCAACCTCGCCTCTTGCATATCTCCCGTCCAGGATCTCCTGCGGCGTCGCATTTGCCGTCGCGCTGCTCTTGAGCCCGGCTCCAGCGAGAGATCTGTGTCCGGAATCGCGCATGACTAGATAGAAGATCAAGAACAGTATGCCGACCCAGGGAATCAGGATAGGCAGGCCCCACAGAAGGCCATTCATATCTCTTTTTTCTGCATCCTTATAAACCAGGTAGGCTACAGCCAGCGAAACCAGCCAGGACAGAACTGTTCCAAATCCCATAAATGGAAACCAATCAAACATGAAGTCCATCATATTGTAGTACGGCATATAATCACCTTCTTTG
>DAONDW010000032.1:0-10706 GCA_035402785.1 Methanothrix sp.
CCTGACGCCAGAGCCTCGCTTCTAGGCATGTCAACTGTCTCGATCTTTTGCATCGGCATGGCTGCGCCAGCCACGTCCACCTTTCTGCGCTGCCCGTATTAATCGTACTTGCCCTCCCAGACGAGTTCAGTCTTCATCAGCGAGAGAGGGTGCGGTCTGTCCGGGCCCCAGCAGACTGGCTCAGGCACAGCAACGGGCCTCCGGGCGGGGCCGGGAGGGCAAAAGGACTGAGAGCTGCAAAAAATTAGGATTAGATCAAAGATCATTGAATATGCTTATGGTGGCGGCGCGTTCAAGCCACAGGAAAAGGTCGGACTGCAAGACGAACAGGATTAATCAAGGCTCTTTACTTCGGTCTCTATGGGGAAGTCGCGAAAAGACGGGACTGCTGCGGCAACCATCCCAGATTTTCGATTTTTCATGCTGCATATCCTGGCAGATGTTTCCATTAAATGATAAATTTTCTCCATGCTATTATTTATATGCCTGATTGGATTAATTATATTTCCAATGCATTCGAAAATCAGAGAACAAATATGCATCCATACCAAAATCAGCAATCACATCAGCAATCACATCAGCAATCACATCAGCAATCACATCCGAATTCTTAATCATAAATTTGCAAAAGTTATTAGTAGTATCCTGAATCAATTAATTCTGGGAGTAGATAATGGAAGATAACGACCACGAATTTCTGCGTGCAATCCATGAGGAAAAAATCAGAACTCAGAACGAGCGCACTCAGCTTATCACCATGAAGCTGGCCTTCATCACAGTCCTCTTTGGTATCAGCTCAGTAAATATGGGAATCAATATAAAAGATCTGTTTTGGCTTCTTTACTTTGTTCCGCTGGTGGCAATAAGCTACGACCTCTATATCATGTCAGCCGACACCAGGATCAAGCGCGTGGGAGTCTTTCTCGGAAAAAATCCACAGTCCCATGCTGGGAAAGCAGAAAGGGAATGGGAGCGCTATAGCTCCATCCGTCGAGACGTCATAGCACCTTCGGCAAACATGTTCTTCTCTGCGATAGTTACCACCGGAGCAGCGGCTTTTATCTATTCACAGGACGGCTTGACTGATAGGCTGATGCGGCTTTGGTTCTCTATCTGGCTCGTGGCCTCTCTAGCCCTCATCATTGCCCTGTGGATGAGGTATCAGACGCTCATAAGCAAGATCGGAGACTATCCGACCTTTAGAAAAGGCAAGGCGTAAAATATGGGCGTGAGATATAGAGGGCAGGCGCTCTTTCGATCGATCCGCTGTTCACTCAAACCCATCAAATCCCATCGCCAGACGGCGGCACCTTGAAGAAATGGCAGCCTGGAAATCTCATTGCCATCCTGATCCTGCTTTCCAGATGGGCTGGCAAGGGATGGTTTCCGCTGCCCTGACCAGCCTGCAACAATTCCTCCGGGGAAATCGAAAGTGGCTCCGGGTCCAGCTCATAGGTGGCAGTGATCTCCTCATCTTCTACAGTGATGACGGTCATAATGAGCCTGGCCTTTTCTCTGAGGATGTTTACAAAGAAGAAAGACTGGCCGCGCATATATGGAAGATGCTCTTGCAGGGCAGCATATTCCTCAAGGGATCGCACGCTGGTCAGGGCAAAGGTCTCTGCTGGAGAGAGGCCGAATATTGCCTTTCCAGGGTCGAATTCGATTTTCTCTTTGAGAGATGGCATTCCAATCTCTTTAGGACCAATGAACACGCAAAAGCCTTTCGGAGATGGTCGTCCTGAGAAGATCATCCTGAGCAGATGCAAAGGATGATATGCAAGGACATTTTTCTTCTGCTGCGCAAAGCCAAAAGAGGCCAATGATGCTTAATGTGACATTTCTCGGAACTGCCGGATCGCTTCCAACCCCAGACAGAAATCCATCAGCAGTCCTGATCAACCGTGAGGGTGAGATGCTTCTCTTCGACTGCGGCGAAGGCACTCAGCGGCAAATGATGCGTGCCAGAACTGGCATGATGAAGCTTGACTGCATCTTCCTGACGCATCTGCATGCAGACCACATACTGGGCATTCCTGGTCTTCTGGAGACCATGGCCTTTCAGGGAAGAGAGAGCCCCATTACGATCGCAGGCCCGATTCATACAGCCCGCCTGGTGGAGTGCTTCAAATCCGTATGCTATTTTGCGCGCCATTTCGATGTCCTGGCAGTGGAACTTGAGCCAGGAGACATGATAAAAATGAACGGCTTTCAGGTCAGGGCCATCTCCACAAATCACAGCGTTCCAAGCCTCGGCTACTCTTTAGAGGAGGATATGCGCCTTGGAAGGTTCAATCGCGAGGCTGCCATTTCCCTGGGTGTGCCGCCCGGACCGCTCTTCGGAAGATTGCAGCACGGCCAGTGCATAGAGATCGATGGCAGGAAGATCGAACCACATCAGGTCATGGGGCCTGCCAGGCCAGGCAGAAAGATCGTCTACACAGGAGACACCAGGCCGTGCAAATCAGTGCAATTGGCGAGCATTGGTGCTGACCTGCTCATCCATGATTGCGCTTTATCCAGTGACATGTCAGACTGGGCAAAGGAGACCAGGCACAGCACTGCAGCAGAGGCGGCGGAGATCGCAAAAAGCGCGGGAGTGAAAAAGCTGGTCCTTACGCACATAAGCTCTCGCTATTCTGAGGATACATCTGTGCTGCAAAAGGAGGCCAGGTCGATCTTCGAAAATACCATAGTGGCAGAAGATTTGATGTCACTGGACATCCGTCTCACAGACGGATAGTCTATCCAATTTATATTTATCATCCCAGAACGGCATTCATCATTTAATAAAAATTTTCCAGGCCCAAATTGGGAGGATAATGCATTCGTTTCGGGCTCATGATATGCTCATGACATCTGGGAAGGCTTTATGATGCAGTCCATCCAACTGTCCGGCTGATGAAAGAGCAGCCCAGGTTCCTGCCCATGTCCCTCAAGGAGGCCAGGGATATCGGGATTGAGCAGTTTGATGCCATACTCATCAGCGGAGACGCCTATGTGGATCATCCCTCCTTTGCTGCAGCCATCATTGGCAGGACTCTGTGGGATGCCGGCTTTTCCCTGGGAATCATCGCCCAGCCTGACTGGAAGAAGAATGAGGACTTTTTGCGCCTGGGCCAGCCGCGCCTTTTCTTCGGAATATCCTCGGGAAACGTGGACTCTCTTGTCAATAGCTTCACACCCAATTTGAAGCGCCGGAGCAGTGATGTCTACTCACCAGGAGGAGCACTTCGCAGGCCGGACAGGGCTGCGATCGTCTACAGCAACCGGGTCCATGCACTCTTTCCGGCAGTGCCCATAGTCCTTGGCGGAATCGAGGCCAGTCTGCGTCGATTTGCCCATTACGATTACTGGTCGGATTCGGTTCGGCAATCGATTCTGGCTGATGCGCCTGCTGACATGATCATCTACGGCATGGGTGAGAATGCCCTGCGACAGGTGGCCCTGCGTCTGGAAAAAGGAGAGAGAATTGAAGAGATCAGGGATGTGCCAGGCACTGAGGTCAAAGAGGAGGTCGCACGCTGGAAAAAGCAGGATGCGGCACATCAGGACCATATCCTCATCCCTGGCTATGCCGAGGTCTCAACAGACAAAAAAAGATATGCTCAGGCTTTCGCCATGCACTATCGGGAGCAGGACCCATTTCATGGTCGTGCGGTCGTCCAGCCTCACCCAAAGACCATCATCATTCAGAACCCTCCTGCCAGGCCCCTTCAGACAGATGAACTGGACCGCATCTATGAGCTGCCATTTAAGAGAGCAGCCCATCCGTCATATCGCGAAGCCATACCGGCCCTGGAGCCGGTGCGCTTTTCCATAACAAGCCACAGAGGCTGCTTTGGCTCCTGCTCCTTCTGTGCTCTGACCCACCACCAGGGCCGAATTGTGCAGAGCCGGAGCATCGACTCCATCCTGCGTGAGGCGACTCTGCTCACAAGAATGCAGGGCTTTAGAGGCATTATCACCGATGTCGGCGGACCGACTGCAAACATGTATTCTCTCTCATGTCCCCGCTGGAAGAATGGCACCTGCCCGGACAGGCTGTGCTCTGCAGACTGCCCGACTCTTGACAAAGACCATTCCAGACAGGTCGATCTCCTGAGAAGGCTGAGACAGATTCCGGGCGTGAAAAGGGTCTTCATAAGCTCCGGCATCAGGCATGACCTGATCATGGCAGACAGCTCTGCCTACCTGGAGGACCTCTGCATGCACCATGTCTCAGGCCACCTCAAGATAGCACCAGAGCACATATCTCTTGAAGTGACACAATGCATGCATAAGCCGCCGAAAGATGTGCTGGACGCATTCAGGGAGCGCTTTATGGCAGTAAGCCGAAATACCGGAAAGCAGCAGTACCTCCTGCCTTACCTTATGTCAGGGCATCCCGGTTGCAGCGTGCGGGATATGATCGAGCTGGCAGAATACCTGCGCGACCATCACCTCTACACAGAACAGGTACAGGACTTCACGCCAACCCCCATGACAGCATCCACAGCCATGTATTACACAGGCCTTGATCCATTCACATTGAAGCCGGTTCATGTGCCTAAAGGCCGGGAGAAGCGAATTCAAAGGGCGCTTTTGCAGTACAGAAACCCTGAGAACTACGATTGGGTCAGAGAGGGCCTTCAAATGGCGAAAAGAGAGGATCTCATAGGCGAGACAGGGCGCTGTCTGATACCAGGTCATAGGACCGGGCATCCGGGATCAGGTAGGCGAAAGACTGGCAAGAGTCAAAATAGAGGAAATAGTGGAAATAGAGGAAATAAAGGAAATAAAGGGAGCAATGAAAGAACGAAAGCGCGCGAAAAAAGGATTTGAAGGTTCCTGCTTCAGGCTCTGTCTCTATTCCCCGCTGCCGAATACATTGGTGTTAACCCATGCGGCCTTGAGCAAAGACCACCAATCTGTAGCCAGTCCGGACAGAACATAATCGTATGGCAGCCACCCATAGCCATTGCTGCCCCAGGATGTTCCCCAGCTATTTCTGATGAGCAATGCACCCTTGGTGGACTTCTTGTTATTGGTGTTGGTGATCACCTTGTTGTCATCGTATCCCACTGCATCTATGGCATGTCCGCCCAGCATCTTTTCTCCATTGGACGGGAATGGTATCATACCAGTATTTGCGGCCTGAACGATGGAACTGTAAACAGTAAATCCGAACATTGCCGGAAGGCCTGCTGACAGGTTTTTCTTGATGGTCGCCAAAAGCGTGGCTTTGGGCGTTCCAGGTGGATCATACCTGTAGTATTCGATAGCCTTGAAGTTCCCTGCAAAGGCATACAGAAATGCTGCAGGCTCATTATCAAATCCCGCGATTTCATATGGATAATATTTTTCAGGCGGAACACCAAATAGCAGCATGGCTTCTGCAGTTGTTCTTAGATAAGCACCGGTGTCACCGGTCTCCCCCATCAGATTTCTGGTCGTTTTATAGAGGAAAAGACGGGATGCGTCAATGTATGTATTCGAGGCTTTCTTTTCGAAGTACTCAAACAGGCCCACGCCGGCATTTGCTGTGCATGAGCCCAGCTCTTCCTGATCCTCGATGGGAGAGCACCATGCCCTCAGATCCACGGATACAGGTGCAGCTTTCGGGAAGTTGATCATTGACAGTAGTTCCTTGATTGAGGGGGTATTAATTGTATAATCTCTGAAGTCAGGAAGTTCTCTCAACCATCCAAGGCCGATATTTTTGCGATTCGACAGCCCAAGCTCTTTAGCTGATACAGGCATTTGTCAATTCCTCCAAAAAAACGCCACAGGGCGTTCCAATTTACTTGGGATAGATTGCATTCAGCACTATATAAGTATTTTGATTTGCACATTAGCTTGATGCCTCAGGCAAACTATAATAGGAAATAGTCGGAATTGTAATTAATAGTAATGACTTGAATGGCAGATGAAGGATCAATAAAGGCTCAATAAAGGATCAATGAAAGGTCAATTATCAACGAGGTGGCAATTCTATGAGCAAATCGAGATCAAGGGTCTTCAGACAGCTCCTGGAAAAACCGGGGTTGCTTTTGAGGCCGTGCGGCTATGATGCCCTTTCCGCCCTGCTTATCGAAAAAGCTGGATTCGAGCTGATGGGAACATCCGGATATGCCATTTCCGCGTCCGCCATCGGCCAGCCGGATCTTGGGCTGATCAGCTTTGGAGAGCTTTTGGAAAGAGCCAGAAATATCATCAACAGCGTCAACATTCCAGTTGACATCGATGCAGATACAGGCTACGGAAATGCTCTGAATGCCTACTGGACTGCCAAGAACTACATCTGGATCGACGCTGCAGGCATTCGCATCGAGGATCAGACATGGCCCAAGCGCTGCGGCCACATGAGCGGCAAGAGCATCATCTCCAAGGACGATATGGTGTCCAAGATCTCGGCCATCATCCGGGCAAGAGAGGAAGAGGGCTCGGATCTGGTAATCGGGGCCCGGACAGACGCCAGGGCCATTGAGGGATTCGACAAGACCATCGAGAGGGCTGTGGCCTATGCCAGGGCAGGAGCTGACTACATCTATGTTGAATGCCCTCAATCGCTGGATGAGGTCTCTCATCTGGTAAAAGAGGTCCAGATACCCCTTGCTTTCAACCTCATTCCAGGAGGCAAGACCCCACGGTTCTCACTGTCAGAGCTTGAGAGAATTGGTGTGAAGTACATTTCAATTCCAATGGTATGCATCTATCCGGCGGCAAAAGCCATGATAGGTGCCTTGAAGGCATTGAAGGCCGGAGATCTGGATTTTATGGGTGAGCTTGGCATCAACTGGTCTGAATTCAATGACCTGATCGGCACAAAAAGATGGAGGCAAATGGAAAGCGAGTTCGGAGCAGCGCCCAAAAAATAGAGATGCAGGTTCAATCAACATCTGGGGAATCAAAAAGGGTCAAATGCTGGCATCCTGTTGAGCATGGCTCAAACTGCATAGCCAGAGCATTGATTGAATGAATGCAATTGCAGTTTTTGCTTCGCAGCTTCGCGGCTTCGCGTGATCTGTGGCAGAGTCCAATTCAACCGGAAGGCGCGAAGCAGCGAAGTCACAATATGGGTCTGCTAAGTCTGAAGCTGGATCAGGCCACAACTGCAATCCTGTTCTTTGGACCGGGGGAGACGGGCGAGAATTTCTCGAAGTATTCTATGAAGCCATCAAGATCTGTGCCCATGCAGACCCGGTTCGTTCCTGCCCTGAAGACTGTGAAATTGTCCCCACCATCAGCCAAAAAGCCATTTGCTGCAACCCTGTAGCTTCCATCTGGATCCACTGCGGTTCCATTGATCTTGATGGTGCTGATATCGACCTTCTGGCCTGTGGGAGCGCCTTTCTTCCAGGAATAGCTGAAGCCAGAGGAAACCTGAAGGATGCTGTTCTGCCCTTTCGAGGGATTATCGAACTGGCTTTCCAGGAGCTGGTCTATCTCCTTTCCGGTCAAATTCAGGGCGATTATGCTGTTGGAAAATGGCTGCACGCTGAATGCCTCGCCGTATGTCACATTATCTGGATTTTTGCCATTGCTTGAATTGTAATAGAGATCGGTGCGTATCCCTCCGCGGTTCATGAAGGCTACAACAGTTCCCTCTCCGCGGCTGGCATAGAGCTGAGTGTCTGCAACTACGTCGCCCAATGAGGACTCGCCTGAGCCGCTCTGTTCTCTGGTTATGTCGGCTGTAATCGATCCAATTGTCTTCTCTGCCATGGGATCTGCCAGCTCTTCATATTTGTCTATCGTCTCAGATACCTCTGCATCAGCAGGCAGATCGCGTGTGACTGCAATGTTTTTGGCCCTGGCAGAGACCACATCACCAGTGCTCCTGTTGAGGATCAGATCGATATCAGTCAGGAACTTGCCCTGAGATCCTGCCTGGGTCACAATGCGACCGTCGATATTGGCGACATAGCACTGATGAGTGTGGCCTGTCACAATCACATCAACCTCTTTATCGATGCGTTTGACGATATCGATGATCGTGCCAGAGAGATTCTTGCTCTCACTTGGAAGCCCCTCCTGCGTCCCTCCATCGTGAATCAGGACTATTATCGTCTTTACGCCCTTTGCCTTCAAATCCCTGACTGCAGCATTGATGGAATCTGCTTCGTCAAGAAACGTGTAGCCCTCGATGCCTGATGGCGTTACAACCGTTGGCGTGTCCTTCAAAGATGCTCCGACGAAGGCCACGGGAATTCCCTCTATGTCCCTGATTTTATATGGTGCAAAGAGAGTGCTGTTCGTGCTATTATTGATCACATTTGCTGTGAGATAATAGTAGCCTGCTCCTACAAAGCGATCTCCATCCTGGCAGCCGTCAACAGCATTGCAGCATCCATACTGCATGCGCAAAAGCTCCAAAACGCCTTTATCGAATTCATGGTTGCCTGCTGCAGAATAGTCGAGGCCAATCTCGCTCAATACCTCAACCGTGGGCTCATCGTGAAACAGAGCTGACACCATCGGGCTTGCGCTTATGCAGTCGCCGGCTGAGACTATGACTGTATTGGGATTGGTGGCTTCCAAAGCCTTGATTTGGGTGGCGAGATATGCTGCCCCTCCTGCCTCAACCTTGAAAGGATCAAGAGTGCTGTTGTAGTAGACAGTCACCTTTCCAGATGGCGGTTCAATCTGGCCGTGAAAATCATTGAATGCAATTACCTGAAGCTCAACGTTTTTCAAGGACGAATCGGGGGCATCAGAGGACGCTGCAGGAAATGCAATTGCTGCAATGGCAATAATTGCCGCAATAACAAGAATCGACGAAATACAAATGATAGGAAAAACCTTTGAACGCTCAAAATTATTCATCAATCAGATCCCTCCTTTAACATTTTACCAATAGTATTTTCAAAGAGATAAACGTTGTTATACCGAAAAATCTAATTTTCTTTGCAGGGCTTATTTCCAGTCGCAGGCATGCCAGAGGATGTTCCCAGGCATACTGGATGAGATCTCCAAACATTCTCCAAACATATTTCAGAATGCTTCCGGACTGAGATACCGCAGAGTATATTTCATATCATATCGATGCCATCATGACAGAGCTTAAGCTCAGAGGCATGGAGCAGAAGGACATGGGTGTTTCAGCGACAAAGGTTGTGGTATTGTGCATATTCCTCTTTTTAGGAATGCTGCTGCCTGGAATTGTATTTTCACCAGAGGCGTCAACCGACGTCTGGAATGTCAATGAGAGCGATTTCTATAAAAACATCAGCTCTGAGGACCGGCTGGCATTTCTGGTCAACTATGCAGTCCTCGCGCCTTCGATCTGCAACAGCCAGCCCTGGAAGTTCAACATCTCAGAAGACGGGATACAAGACGGGATAGAAGACAGGATATATCTTTATGCCGATGAATCCAGGTGGCTCTCTGTTGCTGATGCTGATAAAAGTGAGATGTACATGAGCCTCGGCTGCGCCCTGGAAAACATGGTCATCGCAGCCGGGCATTTTGGCTACAACTGCACAGTCAGCTATTTTCCTGGAGAAAAGGATCTGGTAGCTGCTGTTTCTCTGAAGCCTGGCTTGCAGAGCGCTGACAGCTCGCGGCTCTTCAATGCCATCACCAGCCGCGACACATGCAGCCTTCCCTACGAGCAGAAGGCAATTTCAGGAGCAGACCTGCAAGCTTTGAACGAGAGCCCTGGGAGCCTTTCAGATGGCGATGTGAGAATTCTGCTCACGAGCGATCAGGATACGAAGGATCGATTCCGGGAGCTTGTAACGAGGGCTGATGCAATCCAGTATTCCGATGCAAGTTTTAAAAGCGAGCTTGGCCATTGGATCAGCCAGGGCGTCTTCGGGCCCACTGGCCTGGATGCCAAGATTGCCCAACTGTCTGTCATCTTCCTGGACTCAGGACCTGCGCAGGCTCAAAAGGATTCCGATCTGATCAACAGCACTTCATGCATCGGCTTTCTAATCACTGCTGATAACGACAGCACGTCTTCTATCAGGGCCGGAAGGGCTCTTGAGCGTTTCTGGCTCACTGCTGCATCCCTTGGCATCGGGCTACAGCCAATGAACCAGGTAATCGAGGTGTCCGAGACAGAGGCTGCTCTAAAAACAGATCTGTCCGGGCTTATGCCAGAGAGCACAAGCACAAGTAGCAATGATATGTGGCATGTGCAGCAGGCTTTCAGACTGGGCTATTCCGACTGCCAGGCACCTCATTCGAACAGGAGGCCGCTCGCGCAGGTAATGATGGAGAAGAAAAAGTAGAGCGGCAAAGATGGCGTGGAAGAAACAGCGCGACAAAATGGTGTGGAGAATTTGAAATTGTCTGTTCTTGGATTTTATCCATCATCCATTATTTTATAACTTAACAAGAAAATTTATATTCTAAAATTAACTTAGTTCAGTACTGAAAATAGGTGCTTTAAAAGCAATCAGGTTGATGCAAATGACTTTTACGCTGATCAAGGGGACTTTTCATGCGACAGGATACAGCCCTGATGGCGATTCCATCCGCTTCAAGGCCAGAGATCCGCAGCTTTGGAAGAGGCTCTCAGGTCCTGCTGCAGAGATGAATGCGCGGGGGCATGCACAACTGCGAATAGAGGCAGTCGATGCCCTGGAGACGCACTACCAGGGTTTTTCGCAGCCGCACGTCCCTGCCCGTGCTGCTGCGCGTTTTCTCCTTTCATTTCTCGGAATTGAGGACGTTGTCTGGGATGAAACCCAGAGTACTGTGGCCAGGGCAAAAGA
>DAONDW010000033.1:0-1289 GCA_035402785.1 Methanothrix sp.
TAAACCCATGGCGTTGGGTTAGGTTTACAATTATCTTCCGACTATAAATGGCTTTTGGATCTTTGTGCATCAGGGCCGAAACATACCTGTATTTGGCTTAGCAGCTTTCCTCTTTCGCACGAAGCCAAATTCAGGTGAAGAATGATGCATTGATTCCAAATGCAATTAGCCTGCTAGCCTGCTCATAATCATATTGCCGCTAATCAACACAAGGCCAATTATGCCTGGCTGTAACTGCGGCTTGACCTGGGCCGCAGGCCCGAGATGACTGCAGCCAGAAGCGTGACTGCAAATGATGCGAGGAAGGCCTCGTGCATTCCGGATTCAAAGGCAATCAAAGGCTCTCCGCTCATTCCTCCACCATAGAGAAAGACATGGAACATGATATCCTCAGGAATGTGGCTCAATACCAGGGGAAAGACTATGGCGATGCTCAGCATCTGGCCTGTGCTCATGAGCATTGAATTGATTCCTGCGGCCACGCCTCTTTTTTCCGGAACCACTGATGACATGATCGCATTGGTGTTTGGAGAGGCGAAGAGGCCGGAGCCGCCACCCATGAGCGCCTGGTAGAGCGCAAGAAGCCAGTAGGGAGTGCTGCTCACAACTGTGCTCAGGCCGAGCAGGCCGATGCCTGAGACGAGAAGACCGACTGTGGCCAGCTCTCTTGAGCCATATTTGTCAGACAGGTAGCCTGATATCGGCCCCACGAACATGAAGCCCGCCCCGAAGGGGGCCATCATGATTCCGGCCCAGAGGGGGTCCAGGCCATAGGGCCCCTGCAAGAAGAAGATGAGCACGAAGAGTACAGCTCCTCGAGCAAGGCCGTTTATGGCATTGGCAATGCACGCACAGGCAAAGAGCCTGTCCCGGAACAGCCGGAAATCCATCATGGGGTCTGCAGCCTTTCTCTCCCAGATGATGAATGATGCAAGGCCCAGCGCGCCCAAGATGAAGAGGGCATAGACATAGGCCAGATCGATGAGCGGAAAGGCAACCAGAGAGGCCGCGAGAAGCAGAGATCCAAGGCCCGTGATAAATGTCAGGCTGCCAGGCCAGTCGAAGCGCTGATGGCCCGGAAGAATCACAGGCTCGCGAAGACGCAGGATGCCCCAGAGGGTTCCGGCTATGCCGAGAGGCACGTTGATCAAAAAGACCCAGCGCCAGTCAATGGCTGTGAGAATTCCGCCTATGACCGGGCCTGCGAGAAATCCAGCAGAAAATGCGATGGTGTTGATGCCAAGCCCCAGTCCGACCCGCCCTTTGCGAAAGGCGTCTGTCACAATGGC
>DAONDW010000033.1:1389-10675 GCA_035402785.1 Methanothrix sp.
ATAGCTCGTCATGCCCCTTGGGCGTGCTCTCTTCGCTGCTGTTCAGCTTCTTGACCTTTGCGAGCCTGGCCTTGCTGGCCTTGATGGATCCCGCCAGACTCGATGTCTTCTCTTCAGGGCTCTCGCAATCCACGCATTTCTCGGACCTGGGTGCGGCTGATGTCAGACCGGCATCCAGATCTATGTTCATTGCAAGCGAATTATTATCCGAATACCTGTAGTCCAGTTCAACCGGTCTGCTCAGTGGAGACAGAGAGGAGAATAGCAGGCTTGACCTGATTGTCTCATTTGGCTCCAGCTCCAATGGCTCTGTCTTGCCCCTGATCGAGCTGGCATATTCAAAGCTCTCATATTTCCAGCCCCACTGATCCTTCAATGTGAAATTGCTGGCATCGATTGCCATCTTTTTTGTGTTGTTGTTGGTGACAGCCACATCCAGCTCGACCGTCTTCTTATTGGAGCTGGTGCTCGATCGGAGCACTCCATAGTAAAGCAATGTCACATTTGCATCGCTTGCATTGACCAGCTCAGGGAAGCGCTGCGTAAACTGCTCTCCTGCTGTCCTGTCTTTGGATAAATCAATTGTCAGACTCTTGGCAATTGTCTCTTTTGGAACTACAAAGCCAATCAGCATGCGACCATTCTGCAGCTCTTTTATATAATCTGAACTGGCCCTGAAAACCCGGTCGTTTCCGTCTGTGAGACTATAGTCTGCAAGAACTGGTGCTTTATCGCTTTCATTGGTCCGGGTCAAGCAGGCATCCACCACAAGAACGGAATATGAGCCGGAACTGCTGTATCCTCCAAATCCTGGGTCCTTGAATGTGCCAAAAATAGTGCAGTTTATGATGCCATTGCCCGATTGCAGAGGATAACCCGGTGCAGTTGCAGTTATAAGTAACAGGAATAGCGCAAATGCCAGCCATCTCATCAATAACATACCTCCACTGAAATTATAAAATTCCGGGGGAGGATGAAATCCTGATACCCCCGAATAGGCAAGGCCATGTGCCCGCCCATCATTCCCTAGGCGGAAATGCTCGTTGAATTATTCAGTGTGCTGCCAGTCGAGCTGGCTGATTCATTTGAGTCAGGCGTCTTCTTGTCGAGATCCAGCTTCATGGCAGCCAGTCGTGCCTGGCTGGCAGCCACCTTATCCTTGATAGAGCTGATCTTGGTTGTAGTGTTTTCGCTGGCAGATGCCTGCGCCGCATCAGCCTGGCCAGTGACGGCCTCTGCCTGCACCAAAGGCGCTGCAGTCTGTGCGGTTGCTGCTGTTGAAGCTGCAGCAGTTGAGGGTGCGGCAATTGCTGCTGCAGTCGAAGAGGTGCTGTTCGGGGCTGATGAGCCATAGACCACCTCATTGCTGAGCGGGACATAATCCCTCTCAAACTGAATTATGATCTGATCTGGCGCGCCATAGTCATAGGCCAGTGCTGCAGGGCGGCTGATTGGAGAGATGCCTGTGAATCCAACCAAAACGCGATCTTCGGTGGCTGCTCCCGGTGCGACGGTCTCCGGATCAAAGCCAAGCGTAGGAGCATATGCCCATCCCCATTGATCGAGCAATGTAAAATTCTCAGGGCTGACATAGAGGCTCTGTGTTCCATTGTTCTGCACACGGGCCTGCATTACAACAGCCTGCTCATTGGAGTTGACCTGAGTCTCAACGATTCCATAGTATCTCAGGATCAGCCTGGCATTGCTGCCTTTCGGTGTGGCCCACCAGTTGAGATAAATGGGAGCTTCGCCATCTGGTGTCACATTGATGAGCTTGAAGAGGCTATCTTTCTCCGGGAGGAAATAAATGGTCTGCTTCGCGGTCACGCTTCCTTTCAGAACTCCTGATGAAAGCTGCCTGTACAGGCCAGGCAGGTATATTTTGCCATTTTGATCAATCAGTTGATACGTGGCATTCTCGGCTCCGATGAGTCCGACATCCACCATTAAAATTTCTTGAGTGGAATTTTCATCATCAACAGGCATCCTGCTTGATCCAAAAAGCACCACAGTCGCATTTGCGTCGCTTCCCTGTAACGGTGTGGCAGAAGCTGCACCAATGGCCAAAGCCAGCAGAAGGGCAATTGCAATTATTCTCATATGATAACCCCCATTGTCTCCATCGTCTCTACTTCTATTCCATGTAGTCTGGCGTCGGATTTAATACTATTGCCTGCGTGTGTCATTTGGTTATATACATTTTTTCCAGGATCCATGTATTTTTTGATAGAGAAATGCGATGTCATCTGGCTGGGAAACCTATATCTGCCTGTTACATCATAAGCGGAGGCGGTGTTTTCATTGTCATCACCTATCCTGGTAACCTGCGGCCTGCCCTATGCCAATGGGGCCTGTCATCTGGGCCATTTGAGAACTTACGTACCGGCGGACATCTTCGTTAGAGGATTGAAGAAGATGAACAGAGAGGTCCTCTTCGTCTGCGGCTCGGACGCACATGGAACCCCCATTGTGGTCAACGCCGAGGCTCAGGGACTCTCTCCCAAGGCTCTGGTGGCCAGATATCATCAGCATTTTGATGAAGTCTTCAGGGGAATGGGCGTCAACTTCGACTTCTTTGGCGATACAGATGATCCCACCTGCCACAACCGTACCCAGGAGATGGTAAAAGCCCTCATGGATGGCGGTCATGTCTATCCGCGCGAGATAGAGCTTGCATATTGCCCGAAGTGCCAGCGCTTCCTGCCTGACAGATATGTGGAGGGCGAATGTCCCTACTGCGGAAAGCCTGCGAGAGGCGATGAGTGCGACATGGGCTGTGGCCGGCACCTGGAGCCGGGCGAAATCAAAAATGCAGTGTGCAAGGTCTGCGGCGGAAAGGCAGAATACCATAAGCAGGTCCACTATTTCTTCAGGCTCTCAGAGTTCAAGGATTTCCTGCTCAATTATCTGCAGACGCTTGGCGGAACTGCTTCAGCCCGCAATTACGCAATGGAATGGGTGAGGCAGGAGCTGAAAGACTGGTGCATCACCCGCAACATGGCCTGGGGCACGAAATTTCCGGGGCACGAGGATCTCGTGGTCTACGTCTGGGTGGATGCGCCCATCGGCTATGTCGCCTTCACCGAGGAGTGGTGTGCCGCTCATGGCCGCGACTGGAAGAGCTACTGGAAGGACGGGGCTGAGATAATCCACTTCATCGGCGGAGACATCGTCTATCATCACTGCATATTCTGGCCTGCAATGCTCAAAGGCGCTGGATACACCCTGCCTTCAGCAGTGGTTGCAAGCGGCATGCTCAAGATCGATGACAAGAAGTTCTCGAAATCAAGGGGCAACGTCATCTGGGTAAAGGACGATTACCTGGACAGGGGGCTTCATCCGGATCTGCTGCGCTACTACCTGGCAAGCTACACAGCCCATAACAAGGAGGTCAACTTCTCCTGGAAGATCTTTGCAGATAAGGTCAATTCCGAGCTTGTGGGTGCATTTGGAAATTTCCTCAACCGGGCCCTCACATTCACAGTCAAGAACTTCAAAGGGCAGGTCCCAACTGGAAATATAGACCCTGAGGTCATGGCTCAAATCGAAAAGACGATGAAGGAGGTGGTGGCAGGCCTTGAGGAATATGAGTTCAAGAAGGCCGCAGACAGCGTCATGTCTCTCGCGGACTACGCCAACATCTACTTCCAGAGCCATGAGCCCTGGAAGCTCGTCAAAACGGATATGGCAGCAGCCGGATCAGTTCTGAGGAGCTGTCTGCAGATCGCTTATGCGCTCGTGCTTTTCATGGAGCCAGTAATGCCCACCAAGATGCAGGACGCCTACAAACAGCTCGGCTTTTCAGGAAGCGTGGCTGAGAAGCCCTTCACCGAGGCCCTCACACCTCTAAAGGAAGGCCAGGCACTTGGACGGCCTGAAATTCTCTTCAGCCGCATGGAGGACGCATCAGTAAAAGAGCTGGACCGAATCTTTAAAGAGAGGATAGAAAAGGCGGAGGCCAGGGGCAGGGGCAATGAGGCTGCATCTGAAAAGAAGCCAGAGATCAGCTTTGAGCAGTTCTCATCTCTGGACATTCGCATCGGCCAGATCAAAGAGGCCGGAGCCATCAAGGGCTCGAAGAAGCTTCTGCGGCTGCAGGTTGACATCGGAGGCGAGGTCCGCCAGGTGGTGGCAGGCATTGCAGAGGCCTATCCAGTGGAGGAGCTGGTTGGAACTCAGGTGGTCGTCCTGACCAATTTAAAGCCCGCAAAATTATTCGGCATAGAATCACAGGCAATGCTATTGGCTGCAGACATAGCCGGAAAGGCCGTGCTATTGCAGCCTAGGATGCCAGTGGATATAGGAACGAAAGTAAGATAGGAGGTCTAAAGCATTGCTGCAGGTTCAAAATCTGTCTAAAACTTACCGGCTCAAGGACAGAGAGATCAAAGCATTGAAAAACATCAGCTTCGCCACAAATCCTGGCGAAATACTGGGGCTGGTTGGAAAGAGCGGAGGGGGCAAAAGCACCCTCATGAAGATTCTGAGAGGCATGGAGAGCTTTGATTCAGGCAGGATCCTGATGGACACAATGACCATCACACCGGAGTCAGATGACGACGCAAAGAGGGCGCAGATGGCGATAACTGCCATTCATCTGCAAAGGGACTTCGCCCTCTGGACTGAGAGCGCTTTAAAGAACGTGGTTCGAAGGGTCCACTCCAGAAAGACAGGCTATGAGGTTTTGCCCATCCCCGAGAACCCTGACTATGATTCCATGTACCAGGAGTCCCTTTATTATCTGCGTCTGGTGGGCCTGGAAAAGAAGGCTCACCATCTGGCCACGGTTCTTTCTGGAGGTGAAAAGCAGAGGCTTCTTATTGCCAGACAATTGGCCAGAAAGCCAAAGATCCTGCTTCTCGATGAGCCAGCTACAATGTCCTGTCCGGCCACCAAGCAGGAGGTTCTCGATGCCATCAAGAACATCAACCGTGAGATGAATTTGACCATAATCATTGTGTCTCACCTGCCCGAGATTCACGCTTATCTGGCTGACAGGCTGATCTGGCTGGAAGACGGCGAGGTTGTGGCCGATGGCAAACCTGCAGAGATTCTTTCCAAGTTCATGGCGGGAATCGGAGAAGTGCAGCCTCTTTCCGCCAGGAACAATCCTCAGCCGCTCATTTCGGTGAGGGAGCTGTACAAGAGAAATTGCCTTGTTAGCACTGGTGAGGTCCTCGACGTTATGTCCATGAATAACCTTAACCTCGACATAAATGAGGGCGAGATCACATCAATCATCGGCAACAGCGGCGGAGGCAAGACAACGCTGCTGAAAATCATGCAGGGCGTGAAAATGCCTGACAAAGGAAATGTGCTCTATCGCCTGGGAGATAAATGGGTGGACATGATGGCCTACTCCCCGGAGAGGATGATTGTGCGCCGGACGCTTGGAATCATGTATCAGGAGTTTGCCCTTTATGCTGGAGAGACAATTCTCGATCAGATCGCTTACCAGCTTGGCGTCAAGGGCAATGAAGTCATCGAGCATGCCAGGAACATGGCTCGTGAAATGGGAATAAGCGATAAGGTGCTTGATGTCATATATACGATGACCGACATGTCTGAGGAGGACGCAAAAGCAGCACTTGAGTCATTGGGCCTGACCAGAGATATCTTCAAGGAACTCTTTCCCCGTTTTCCAGAGGCCGAGGCCAGGAAGTTTGCAGAGCCGGTATTCAAGCTGCTCTCGCTTGAGCCTGATGCCATGTTGAAGCTGCCTGAACAGCTCTCTGGGGGAGAGAGGGTCAGGGCTTCTCTGGCAATTCTGCTGGCTGCAAGGCCCAGGATATTGATACTGGATGAGCCCTTCGGAGACATAGACCCAATCACCCTCCGGGAGGTGTCAAATGCCATAAAGAAGATCAATGCCGAGTATGGCACCACAATTCTCCTCGTGAGCCATCACGTCGATTTTGTAAAGGAGGTCTCTCACCGGGCCATTCTCTTTGAGAACGGGGCAGTTGTGGCTGATGGCAATCCTATAGAGGTCTGTGACGTGTTCCTGGCTTCCTGCAATGCACCCTATCTCAAGCGCCTGGAGGAGATTTTTTCGAGTTCTGTAGTCACAGGATGATCTGTTATGGACGAGCAGGTAGAGGAGATATATCAGCAGGTGAGAGACCAGATCTCTCCGGAGGAGTTCCAGGCCAAGGTGGATGAGAAGGTGGCACTCATGGCCGGCCTGTGTGACGGCAGGACTGCAGCCATGCTCGTGGCCAGGGATTTGGGCACAGTCGAGGTGACGACCAAGATCAGCAGCATTCGGCCAGAGATGGGCGTTGTCACATTCATCGGGCGAGTGGTCTCCGTCTCGAATGTTCGCGAATTTTCCCGTTCAGATGGCTCAATTGGAAGGGTCGCCAATCTGGTTGTCGCCGATGAGACTGGATCGGTGCGGGTGGCTCTATGGGATGAGAACGTGGAGCTGGTTCGTTCTGGAGACCTCAAGGTAGACCAGTGCCTAAAAGTGAGGGGCCTGGCCAAAGAAGGCTACGCAGGAACTGAGGTCAGCCTCAGCAGGAGTGGCGGCATCGAGGAGGTGGACCAGGACATCAAGGTCAGAAGAGAGCCATACAAGATCGCTGAGATCAAAAGCGATATGAGTGAGATCTCGCTCATCGCTTCTGTCGTCGATCCCGGGGATGTAAGGGAGTTCATCAGGAAAGACGGCGGCAAAGGCCAGGTTCGAACAGTCCTCCTGGGAGATGAGACGGGAAAAATACGCCTCACACTGTGGAATGAGCAGGCTTCCATGCCCCTTGAAAAAGGCGAGACCCTGGAGGTTGCAAATGGCTCCTCGCGAGAGAGATACGGCGCTTTGGAGATATCCACAGGCAGCTACAGCACTGTCAAAAAGAGCCCCAAAAAGGTTCAATACTCAGAAAAGCTGACGCCCATATCGGATCTGAAGGCTGGCACAATCGTCAGCGTCGGCGGTTTTGTGACTGGTCTGGGCGAGGTGCGGCAATTTCAGAGAGAGGACGGAAGGGCTGGGAAGGTCGCCAATATCTACATCTCAGACCAGACAGGTCGAATCAAGGTTGCTTTATGGGGCGATCATGTCGATCTCCTGCAGGGGCTGGATCTTGGATACAGGGCCGAGATCATCGATGCCCAGGCCAAGAGCGGCTGGAATGATGAGCTTGAGCTGTCTTGCGGATGGCGCACCAGGATTACTTTCGCCCCGCCTGGATAAGCCTGTTAAATGAGAAATGCGGCATCTCACGTTAGCAAACAAGGAATCAATATCCAACGTAACATCATGCATCCAACGTAACATCAAGCACGATATCTAACATAATATCTTAATAGTTTTGAGGATAGGAACTGAGACGATGCCGACAAAATTGCTGGAAGATCTGCCGGGAGTGGGTCCGGCCACTGCGGAAAAGCTGCGAGAGGCTGGATTTGGCTCTGTGGAGGCCATTGCCGTGGCCTCGCCAGGCGAGCTTGTGACTGCGGCTGAAGTGGGTGAAGCCACTGCCGCCAAAATCATTGCCGGAGCCCGACAGGCGGCTGATGTGGGCGGCTTTGAGACTGGAGACAAAATCCTTGAGAGGAGAAAGCTGGTGGGCAAGGTCACCACAAGCAGCAAAGGCTTCAATGAGCTTTTGGGCGGTGGAATGGAGACCCAGTCCATTGTTGAGCTTTATGGTGAATTTGGATCTGGCAAGACCCAGGTGGCCCACCAGATGGCAATCAATGTGCAGTTGCCCGTGGAGATGGGCGGCCTGAACGGCTCAGTGATAATTATCGATACTGAGAACACCTTCCGGCCTGAGAGGATTGCCCAGATGGTAAAGGGGCTGCCTCCTGCTCCTGACGGGCGGGTCTGGGAGCCTGAGGAGTTTCTAAGAAACATAAGCGTGGCCAGGGCTTTCAATTCCAACCACCAGATCCTGCTCGCTGAGAGCGCGATGGAGCTGGCAGAAAAGGCCAGGGAATCAGAGCGGCCTGTGCGCCTGCTCATAGTGGATTCAGTTACAGCGCACTTCCGCGCGGAGTATGTCGGGCGCGGCACTCTTGCAGACAGGCAGCAGAAGCTGAACAAGCACCTGCATGACCTGATGCGCTTTGGCGATCTGAACAACGCCCTGATCCTGATCACAAATCAGGTCATGGCCAAGCCGGACACGTTCTTTGGCGATCCCACAAAGCCTGTGGGTGGGCATGTCCTGGGGCATACCGCAACATTCCGGCTTTATCTTCGAAAGTCCAAGGGCGAGAAGCGCATAGCCAAGCTTGTGGACTCGCCAAACCTGCCTGACGGCGAGGCAGTCTTCTCAGTGACCATGGAAGGGCTGAAGGACTAAAAGGTTGAATGGTGAGAAGGGCTTCTTTGAAGGGATTATCGTCTTGGTCGATGCCGAGGCCCCTTCACCACTGACAACTGTGTAACATCAGATATATATTTCTTTTGTAATGTCTTGATGGAGAAGAGAGGGATCGATCCGGCGTTGGAGGGAGAAGAACGTGTCTTTTTCCGGACCGCCCATAACTGGAATAATTTTCTGGTAGATATAGACGATTGCGTAAATCTGAACCAGACAGATCTATGGCATCAACAGATGAAAATGATCTGAACGCATCTCATTTTGGTCACACTCTATCCTTCATTCATCTAATTAATTCACCAAATTAAGCTTAAAGCCGTTTATCATTTGCGCCATTAACTATTATTGAAAAAATGTTTTTTTCTGAAATGGGTTAAATGAGGAAATTCCTCTCATTTGGGCCGCAGCATTTATTATTGCTCAATGTATAGTAAACTCGCGTACTCGATTGCGGTTGACATTGGCAGGAAGCTTGCAGATGAACAGCCTCTTGCCTGGCCAATATCGCTCTCGATCATCATGCATCATCAGCAAGAGCAGCTCCACGCGACATTGGAGCCAGAAAGAATAGAGGTGGATAAAGAATGGGTGCCTTACAGAAGTCGGATGCCATGCTTCAGCATGAGAAGTGGATCGAATGGGTGGTCATACACAATCCAAAGTGGATACCTGGAAGAGACAAAACTGTGGATCTGATGCCCGAGACGCACAATCTGTTCATGGCCTTTGCTGCAGTGACAGTCATAGTTGCAGTAGCTCTCAGCATGCATATCTAGAAAAAATGACAGAATAATAATATTGAAGGTAATGATATGGGAATAGCTGCAATCGTACCTGCCATCCTGTTCGTGGCGGGAATTGGTGCAATACTTGCCTCTGCTGGAGGCACGACATATATGCTGGCGGGAGACACACTGGTGGCTCTTGCTGGCCTGTCGTTTGTCAAATTC
>DAONDW010000034.1:0-8090 GCA_035402785.1 Methanothrix sp.
TTGCAAGAAATCTCAGCAGATCCAGGGTCCTCATGCAGGAGATATTGTGTCCTGCAAGCGAGCCTATCAGGCAGTTGAGATCGTCGTCTTCGAGATTTAGAAAGAGCTTCTTCGCGTGATAGCATCTCTCCAGATGTTTTCCTGCTGAGGACATCCATCGGTCCTCATATTCTCTGAGGCAGGATTTGCTGAAGTCCTTTGACGATTGCGCCTTTATAGCCACCTCACCTGCCATGGCTCCAGCTCTCATCGCATTTATGATCCCGCCGCCAGTGAGCGGATCGGATTGATGAGCAGAATCGCCCACGAGCATAATTCCGTCAGAGGCGATTGTCTTCATCGGCCCGGAGGTGGGAATGCCCCCTGCCACCATCTGCAAAACCCTTGCCCCAGGCATCCTTTTTTCCATGAAATTTTCAAGCAGCCTGACAGGCATACCGGGACCCGATAAAGAGCCCTGCAGGCCGATGCCCACATTGGCCAGGCCATCTCCCTTTGGAAATATCCAGATGTAGCCGCCAGGGGCAATCTTTTTGCCGAAAAAGAACTGACAGAAGTCCTGGTCTATGCTCTCGTCCAAAACCAGGAACTGAGAGCAGACCATGATGTCTTCAGGCTGAAGCCCGCGATCCATTCCGGTCCACCTGGCCACCTTGGACTCCACTCCGTCTGCTCCTATGACCAGATGAGATTCGATCTTCAGGGGCTCGCCCTGACAGATGGCTGAGACCGAGAACTGACCGTTATCTCTGACAAGTCCTGTTGCACGGGTCTTGACCAGGATACGGGCTCCGCACCTGGCTGCCTCCTCCGCAAGGCCTCGATCAAATGTCTTTCTTTCAAGGATGCATCCGCACTCCCTGTCGCCGCTGTTTCCTTCCGTGAATGCGCTGTTGCCATCGGGAGAATACAGCCTCATGCCCTTGATATCCCTGGAAATCCAGCCGGGCTTTACTTCGATCAGTTCCTTCAGCTCTGATCTGATGCTCACACCTTCTGCGCATCGCACTGGCTCTCCGATCTCCTGGCGTTTCTCAAGCAGCACAACATCCAGGCCCGCCTCAGCCGCAGTTTTTGCAGCCATGCAGCCGCCAGGGCCTGCTCCAATTATCGTTAAATCGCACTTCATTCTATCTGCATCATCTTGGACAGGGCTTTTTCAAGCTTCTTTTTTGTCTTCGCATCGGGATTGAGCAGCCACTCCAGATCCCTCTCGATTCTGGCATGATCTTTCACTGCTGCAGGGCAATCCTCGTAGATCTCGATGCCCTGCAATCCGATCTGGCCCGGGCTGAGAAATGGGCTGCATCTGCACACCATCGGCCTCGCAGTGTAGATCCTGCAACTATTCTGGCTTTTGTCGAAAAACAAGCATGGAAGGCTCTTTTTAAATGCCCTGAGATCCGGCTCGCTTGGATGAGGAATTGTATATTTTTCTATGGCTTCCTCAATTGAAATATGAAAATAGCTCGCTAGCCTGCGAATATCTTTGGGATAGATGTCTATAGGATCGGCTACCTGGCAACATACGCCGCAGCGCTGACAGCAAAAATCCATCTGCATCTGGATGCGCAGGTAATCGTAGGGATCTATTGGCATTTTATCACGGCAATCAGATCTATCAGAATCACCGTGCTGTAATTATTAGAACTTTATCCTGGGGAAGGCCTTGCACATGAATGGCTGACTTAGCCCTGTTCTGCACCAAACCTCATAATAATAGTACAATAATAAATTGATATATCTTTTTAAAAATATATATCCTCAGGCTATTTATACCCGTGGCTATATACCTGTGGCCATAATACTTCCTGGTAGAAAGTATTTATCGGCAAAGATCGATTGTAGCTCCATGAAAGTCCTTCTCTTTGATCCGAGCGCAGGAGCCTCAGGAGACATGATCATCGCCTCTCTTCTCGACCTTGGGGCTGACCTAGAATCAGTCAGGGCGGCTGTTGAGTCTGTGGGCTGCCGTCTGGAGATCGCCCGGGAGGAGAGATGCCACATCATGGCCTGTCGGGCACACATCATCTCAGAACGCCGTTTTCATTCATTGGATGAGGCAGTGTCCATCCTGCAGAATGCCAGCCTGACTGAACCTGCCAGGAAAAATGCTCTTTTGGCCCTGGATGCCCTGGCTGTGGCAGAAAGCCGGGTGCATGGCGTGCCCAAGGAAGAAGCTCATTTTCATGAAGTCGGAGCGCTCGATGCGCTTGCAGATATCGCAGGTGCCTGTGAAGCCGCGCATAGCCTTGGCATAGAGCGGGTTGTATCCCTTCCCATCTGCGTGGGAGGCGGCTATGTGAAGACCGAACATGGCCTTTTGCCTGTGCCTGGCCCTGCTGCTTTGGAGATTTTGCGCTCAACTCACATTCCCTGGAAGGGCGGGCCAGTTGATTTCGAGCTTCTCACGCCCACCGGCGCGGCACTGATGAGCGTACTGGTAGACGAATTCCTCCCGAACTTTCCAGTCATCAGGGCTGATAGGGTGGGCTATGGAGCAGGCAAGAAGGAGCTTTCACTGCCCAATGTGCTCAGAGCAGTTCTGGCTGAAGCCCTTCATGCTGCATCTTTTCAAGAACGGCACAATCATCATGGCGACCATGTGGTGCAGCTTGAGACAAACGTGGATGATGTGACAGGAGAGGTGCTGGGGCACCTGATTGAGCAGATCATGCAGGCTGGGGCGCTGGACGTGTCAGTTATTCCGGCGCTGATGAAGAAGGGGAGGGCGGGCTCGGTTATTCGGGTCATAGCAAGGCAGGAGCATAGCGATGCTCTGGCCAGAATCGTCATCAGGGAGACGGGATCTCTGGGTGTGAGGGTGTTTCCAAGCGTCCACCGCTTCCTGGCAGAGAGAGAGGATATGCAGGTGGATGTGGAAATTGCAAAAGAGAGGTTCTCAGCTCACGTCAAAGTCAGCCGCATGGATGGCGAAATCATCATGGTCAAACCAGAATACGAGGACTGCAAAAGAATTGCAGAGGCAACCAATCAGCCTCTTCGGGCAGTCAGCAAAAAAGTGGAGGAGGCTGGCTGGAGCAGAGCAGATCCCTCGTGCCATCCCTTTTGATAATCCTGTTTTTTTAATGCTATGCGGCTCTGCCAGCCAGCCTCTCAGTCCGTTTAATTCTTATTACAAACTTATAATACTAATATAGTTAAAGTTGTTAGTTGATAATATATATACTTTTCGCGAATAATAATAGTAACAGCACTTCCTCTAAAAAAACGACATCCAACTGCCAATGGGAATTCATATTTTCCGGCTCGCAAGTTTGATTAATCAGGCTGCAGGGAAGAATTGACTCATGCATCTCGACTCATCCATCCGGCTCTTTGATCGCGCTAAAAATCTGCTTCCTGGCGGCGTCTCAAGCCCGGTGCGCGCCATCTCTCCATATCCGTTCTACACAGCGAGGGCAGAGGGTCCGCACCTCTGGGACGCAGACGGAAACCATTTCATCGATTACTGTCTGGCCTATGGCCCCATGATCCTCGGACACTGCCATCCTGCCATCGTCCGGGCAGCGACCGAGCAGATGAAAAGGGGCTGGCTTTATGGAACGCCCTCGGAGCTGGAGGTCCAGGCAGCAGAGCGGGTCTCCAGGCTCTATCCGAGCATGCAGATGCTGCGCTTCGTCAGCTCCGGAACCGAGGCCACGATGGCTGCCATTCGCGTTGCCCGCGGAGCCACAGGCAGGGATAAGATAATCAAGATCGAGGGGGGGTTTCATGGGGCACATGACAGCGTTTTAATTAAAGCTGGCTCAGGAGCCACAACCATGGGGATCCCTGATTCGCTTGGCGTCCCGGCAGACACTGCCAGAAACACTCTGCAGGTGCCATACAATGACCTGGAGGCCCTGGAGAAAGTCCTGCGGGCCTATCCGGGTCAGGTGGCCTGCATGATACTGGAGCCGGTCCTCGGAAACATCGGCCCGGTGCTTCCGGAGAAGGGCTATCTTGAGGGAGTGCGGCGGATCACAAAGGAGCATGATGTGCTTCTCATCTTCGATGAGGTCATCACGGGCTTTCGCCTGGCCCTGGGAGGAGCGCAGGAGCACTTTGGCATAAAGCCAGACCTTACGACGCTTGGCAAAATCATAGGCGGCGGATTTCCCATTGGCGTCTTCGGAGGCAGACGAGATCTGATCGAACAGGTGGCTCCAAAGGGCGGCATCTACCAGGCAGGGACCTTCAATGGAAGCCCTGTGCCTCTGGCCTGCGGCATGGCCACACTGGACATCCTGGAGAAGGAAAAAGCTCTGCAAAAGCTGAATGCTGTCGGAGACGGAATGCGAAGGGGACTTGAGGACATCGTACAGGACCTGCACCTCGATTACAGCGTGGTGGGCATCGCCTCAATGTTCAAGGTGTTCTTCGGAAAGAAGCCCAAAAATTATGCAGAGGCCCTGAAATGCGATAAGGCCGGATATCTGGCATTCTTCCGGCGAATGCTGGCAGCAGGAGTGTTTCTTACCCCCAGCCAGTATGAAACCGATTTCATCTCCGCGGCACATGGCCCGGAGGAAATACAGACCACATTGGAGGCGTTTTCTTCCTGTCTGAAAAACTGATTGTGGGCAGTCGCGGAAGCCCTCTTGCACTCCGTCAGACTGAGATTGTGCAGGAGAGGCTTTCTGCGCTTGGAGTAGAGACTGAGATCATGCGAGTCAAGACCAGCGGAGACGTCTTTCTTGATAAGCCCCTTCACCAGCTCACCGGCACAGGCGTGTTCGTCGCTGAGATCGATGAAAGGATGCTCTCCGGCGAGATCGATCTGGCAGTGCATAGCATGAAGGACCTTCCCACCAAAAGGCCTGAGGAGTTGACTATATCAGCAGTCCTCAAGCGCGATTCGCCATACGATATCCTTCTCAGCCGGGATGGCTCGCAGAAAGGAATAGAGGGACTGAAGGAGGGGGCGACCGTTGGCACCTCCAGCATGAGGCGCACAGCTCAATTGCGAAGGGCGAGGCCAGACCTGAATGTTGCCAGCCTGCGCGGCAATTTGCAGACCAGGCTATCCAAGCTTCAGCGCGGAGACTACGATGCCATAGTCCTCGCTGAGGCTGGCCTTGAGAGGATGAAAATCAAGATGGATTATGCGCGGCTGGATAGAGAGCGCTTCGTGCCCTCAGCCAATCAGGGTACGATAATCGTTGTGGCAAAGAGGGGCTCGGCAGCCGAATCCTTCTCAAGGAATCTCGACCACGAAGCCAGCAGGGCCGAGACAATGATCGAGCGCAGAATTCTTGAGACAGTCGGCGGAGGCTGCGTTGTGCCCATGGCAGTTCATGCAATCGTTTCCGGAGACAGTGCCAGGGTTTTGGCAGAGGTTCTCTCCCTGGATGGCCGGAGATTTGTGAGACTTGATGAGAATATCACCCTTGGCCCGGATGCCCAATCTCAGGCAGAGGACATCGGGCAAAGGCTCATGAAGATGGGGGGACGAGAACTGGTAGATGAGGCGGTGAGGCAATTTGGCTCGCAATAAGGTTGGAATGGTTTATCTGGTTGGGGCGGGCCCCGGAGACCCTGAGCTTATGACCATCAAGTCTCGGAGGCTATTGTCCGAGGCGGATGTGGTTCTGTTTGACAGGCTTCTTGACCCGAAGATGCTGGATGGGATCAGGGCTGTGAAGATCGATGTGGGCAAGAACGCAGGACGGCATAAGCTGACCCAGGACGGCATCAACCAGCTTCTCATTGAGAAGGCGGAGACTGGAGCAGTCGTGGTCCGGCTGAAGGGAGGAGACCCCTATCTTTTCGGCAGGGGTGGAGAGGAGGCTCTCGCCTTGCAGGAAAGGGGCATACCCTTTGAGGTTGTGCCAGGCGTGACATCCTCCATCGCAGCTCCAGAGCTTGCGGGAATCCCGGTGACCCACAGGGGCGTGGCCTCTTCTGTGACAATCGTAACCGGCCATGAGGAGCCAGGAAAAGAGGCCCCACTGGACTGGAATGCCATTGCAGCTCTGGGAGGCACTCTGGTTGTGCTCATGGGCGTCTCCCGGCTTGAGAAAAATGCGGCTTCTTTAATCAAAGCTGGCAAATCCAGGGATACTCCGGCAGCAATGGTTGAGAAGGGTGGATGGAAGGATCAGAGGATGATCTCCGGAACCCTGGAAAACATCGCCTCTCTGGCACAGGAGAAAAAGATCGAGTCACCAGCCATTCTGGTGGTTGGAGATGTGGTCAGGCTCGCAGAGAAGCTCGGCAAAAAGAGGATTGCCATTCTCCGGCCCGAGGCCCAGCAGAAGGAGGCAGCAGCCGAGGCTCTGCAATATGGCTTTTCTCCGATCATGGCTCCTGCCATTTCTCTCTCAGAAAAGCCCTTGCCTATAGACCTGGAAAAGAGGCTTGGAAAGGTCGAGTGCGTGGCATTCACGAGCGCCAATGGCGTCAGAATGGCTCTGTCAAGATCCGATGTGCTCAATTCTCTGAAGGAGAAGAAAATCGTGGCCATAGGCCCGAAGACCATGCTGGCTTTGAAGGAGCTTGGACTTGAGGCAGAGGTTCCTGAGGAGTACAGCTCGGCAGGCCTTGAGAGGCTCTTAAAAGGCAAATGCAATGGCATTTTATTCCTGAGAAGCGCACAGGGCAGCCGTTTTCTCTCTGACGGGCTGAAGGCAGCCGGGATTTATGTGGATGACATCGCGCTTTATGAGACTGTGCCCTCCGGAGACAGCAGGCTTGACGAGCTGATTGAAATGGCTAAAAGCGTGGACATATTTGCATTCACCAGCTCCTCAACGGCCCGGTTCCTGGTACAGAGGGCCAAGACACTTGGCCTGGAAAAGGAGCTCTATCAGGCTTTTGCTGATGGGACTGTTGCAGCCATTGGTCTGCCGACAGCAGAAGAGCTCTCTCGCCTGGGAGTCAGGGTCGATGTGATGCCTGAAAAATTTACATTTGAGGCAATGCTTGCCGCACTTAAGGAGAAGACGGGATAAGATGATCATATTTTCAAAGGCACTGGCCGATCAGGCGACTGTATGGGAGGCTCTGCGTGCCTCTCATCACTGCCAGAATCTGCCACCTGACATGCTCAGGTTCTCTGCTCAGAAGAGGCCTGTGGTGATGTGGAATTTGACTGAGCACTGCAATCTGGCCTGCAAGCACTGCTACATGGATGCGAGGTCTAAGGCGAGCGACGAGATGTCACTTGAAGAGGGCCTGCGCCTGGTGGACGAGCTGGCAGGGCTCAAGATTCCAATCCTCATATTCACAGGTGGCGAGCCACTTCTCAGCCGCAACTTCTATGCGCTGGCATTTCATGCTCGCGAGGTTGGGCTGAGGACAGTCATCTCCACCAATGGAACTCTCATCACGCCAGAGGTTGCCAGGCTGCTCGTTGAGGCCGGGATAAGGTATGTCGGGGTGAGCCTGGACTCTTCGGATCCAGAGAAGCACGACCTGTTTCGCGGTGCATCAGGAGCACATGCCAGAGCTCTCCAGGGCTTAAAAAATGCGCGCGATGCAGGCCTCAAGACGGGGCTTCGAATCACTCTCACACGCGACAACTGGCAGGATGTCCCATCTTTGCTCAAACTGGCCATCGATGAATCCATTCCCAGGTTCTGTCTTTATCACCTGGTCCCGACTGGAAGGGGCGCAGGCATTTCAGACAGAGACGTCACTGCTGAACAGAGGAGAAGCGTCATCCGTTTGCTGGCAGAGGCCGCAGAGGAGCTGAAGGGAAACAACATCGAAATCCTGACCACAGATTCGCCAATGGACGGGGCTTTTTTGATGGAGATCTTGAAGGACGATCCGAGAAAAGAGGACGTTCGAAAGCTTCTAACCAATGCAGGCGGCTGCTCTACAGGCATCAAGGTTGCCAACATAAATCACAGGGGAGATGTGCATCCCTGCCACTTCATGCCACAGATGGTTGTGGGCAATGTGCGTGAGCGCTCCTTTCAAGACATCTGGATCGATCATCCATCTGAGGAGCTTTTGGCATTGAGGAACATCAAGTCAAGCCTCACAGGTGCCTGCGGAAAATGCGAGTACCTGGATCTATGCGGAGGCTGCAGGCAGAAGGCATATTATTATCACGGCGATCTGAAGGCAGAGGACCCGAC
>DAONDW010000034.1:8190-10600 GCA_035402785.1 Methanothrix sp.
GCTGCAGGCAGAAGGCATATTATTATCACGGCGATCTGAAGGCAGAGGACCCGACCTGCATACTGGAGCATGGTTTGGATCACGGGTCGCTCTGACCTTCTTTTAATCTCGCGACATTCTTTTTTTGTGTCCAGGAATTTCCCTCCACACCCTGTGCTTTTTCGTCTCTTTCGATTTCCAGCAAAATTATTTGTATGGTTGGCCGGAAGGTATAATTACGATCGATTGAGAAGATTATAAAGAGGATTGAAATGACCCACCACGAAGAGAAGAAGGAGAAGGCTGAGGAAGAGCAGGCAAAGGTAGAGCCGATCAAGCCAGGTGACAAAAGAGGCGGCAAGAAGAAGGGACTGCTCGACACCTGCCAGTAAATGAGCTTTAACGGAATTTTTTTTGCTACATAATTTAATATTTTTGTTTGCATTCATACCACCAAAGCCACCGCATTTCGGGTAGCAATAATATTGATTTTGATCATAATAGATATGTCTAAATACCACTTGTTTGCTATTCAATTATCCTGATCATAATCAGGCTGTAACCAAATAATGATCCAAGGCGGTGAAAATATCAGGCCAAATATCAGGCTCGACCTCATTAGATGCATGCATATTTGCATCATAATAATGCTGGCAATCTCTCTTGGCCTTCCCATGCATGCGCTGGCCGCAGGCTCAGAGGGAAAAGCAGCGTCCATCAGTGCCGTAAGCGAAAATGCGACAATAATCCTGCGAGCAGGGCTCTACACCCAGGAGTTTCCGTCAGCATTCAATGCCCTGCGCCGTCCATCCTACAATCAGCTCAACGAGCTATTTGGAGCAACTCACGTCGGCCTGGCAACCTTCGGTCCGGATTTCGAACCCCAGCCATGCCTGGCAGAGAGCTGGGAGGTGTCTGCAGATGGAGCATCCATAAAATTCCATCTGGTGAGAAATGCCACATGGCAAGACGGCACACAGGTCACTGCCGGGGACGTGAAGTTCACATATGAATACTGGCGTGACAACCACCTCTACCGCCAGGGCGGCTGGCTGGAGGAATACCTGGATCATGTGGACGTCGATGACGATTATACCGGCACCATCTACCTCAAACAGCCCTATGCCTATTACTTCATAAAATCTCTGTTCCCGTCTGTTTATATAATCCCCAAACACGTCTGGGAAAAGGTCGATAAACCGCGAGATTACAGCGAGCCGGATGGAATGATAGGCTGCGGACCGTTCATCTTCGAGAGCATAGATAGAGATGCTGATTGTGCATACTTCAGTGCCAATCAGAATTACTTCAAAGGCAGGCCTGCAATTGACAGAATCGAATGGAAGCACTTCCGAACCGTTGATTCCGCACTCTTGGCCCTCAAGAAGGGCGAGATAGATGTCCTGATCGACGAGCCACCGGCGGGAGTTTTAGCCCCATCCCTTCTGAATGAAAAAGGAGTGACAATCGAGGTCGGCCCCAATCCTGGGCTGCCACTGCTGATATTCAATTATAAGAAGTATCCGCTCAATGTTACAGAGTTTCGCAGGGCGATATCCTATGCTATTGATTATCAATCTCTTGTCGATTCCATCGAAGCCGGATACGGAGAAGTGCCTGGTGCGGGCATAATTCCATCCTGTGTGCGACAGTCCAATCCAGACATTGCCAGGCTGCAGTTCAACCTGACAAAGGCCAACGAGCTTCTTGACTCTCTGAATTATACCGACACCAATGGAGATGGCATCAGAAATATGCCAGACGGCAGAGAGCTTTCGTTCCAGGTCATCGCCTGGAATGATGGAAAGGACATGAGGGTGGCCGAGATGCTGAGTTACATGCTCAAAAAGGCTGGAATTGAATTTCAGCCATACACCAATGAGCTGTCAGTTCTTCAGAAAATGGTCTGGGACGATAGGGACTACGATATGCATATCGACTTCCATGACCCCTATATGACTGCCCTGGGCTTTGCAACCATTGATCTTGTGCCGCTGCAATACGGAACATGCAATGATCCTGTGTTTTCCGAGCTGTACAACGATACCATGTCTGCCAGAAACCCGGAGGAGCTGAAAAAAGCAGTCTACAGCCTGCAGGATTACTATGCGAACGAGCTTCCCGGAATCGCCCTCTACTGGAGCAAGTCCATCTATCCTTACCGAAGTGACAGGTTCGAGGGATGGGTGCCACTGCAGGGATATGGTTTAACCAGCTATGAGTCCTGGTTTAGCATAAAACCAGCGGGCGAGTGAGCATCACAGCTTGCTGCCCATGATTTTTCCTTTTTCCAAATGCGCAGGCCATATATGACAGAGCACGCAGGTTACCTGGGAAGGCAGGCCATTCGATATGCAATATCTCTCTTCATAATAATCACCCTGATCTTCCTGATCCCCAGAATGATGCCTGGAGATCCGTTCATCAGCCT
>DAONDW010000035.1:0-2775 GCA_035402785.1 Methanothrix sp.
TCCTGTCGATCCTCCGGGCGTGACGCATGACTTCAGGGCGCAGCGCCGCCTCTGCGCGGGTTCAGAAGAACGTAGACTTTCCGGCAGAGGCCAACCTCTCCAGCCACTGGCTATTTTGAGCGAGCCTTCTTAGTCCCTAGAACATTATGGGATGGCAGCGGCAGGGCACTTCCTGGATAATGATCTGACACTTTGATCGGCAAATAGCCTGTAGCCAATTTATTTATACAAAGCTCGCCTTGCATCATCTATGGCTGGGACCGTGAAAGAGGCTGCTACGCCTGTTCGCAGCGAGACCGAAGAGGAAATAAAAGCACTCCTGAAAGGAACTGAGTTAGCCTGGACGCAGTACAAGCGTGATCAGGGAACGCGAGTCAACAGCTCCAAGGAACTGGACGCTTTTCTGGACGGCCTTTGAGCATTTCGTGTATGGTCCGGAAAAGAAGCATTAGCAGGCCAAGGCCAGATCAGGCCACTACAGAGAACCCATATAGTCTATTCTTTCCCGATGAGATCAAGAATCAACTATCGCGTATTAAGAGAAAAGACAAAGTTCTGTTCGAACAGCTCAGGAAGCGTTTCGAAAAGCTCCGAACCAATCCGGAATGCGGAGAGGTTTTAAGTCATGACAAAGCCGGACATCGGGAAGTTCATGTCAAGGATCACTGGGTTATCATCTACAGGACGGATTACAGCGCTAAGACTGTCGTCATAGTCAAAATTGGCTCCCACGAAAAAGCACTGGGTAGATGAAAATATGATATAGACGAGCAGTCCATGCGTCTGGATGCAAAAAGGGGTTTCTGCTGCGATGACCTGCACCGCATTCTTTTTGTCCGCGTCCGTACCGCCTATTCCCTCATCTTCTCCTCGATCCCCTCTCTCCTCATCCTGAATCTAAACCTCGCTCCAGGATTTGCCCTCATCAGCTCTTTTGCGATCTTCACAGCCTGATCTAAAGCTGCCCCGTCCGCTTCCTCAGGCACCTCGGCATTGAATGGATAGGTCTCTGCCAGCTCAGCCGGGTATGGCCCGAATGGCGGCTTGAAGTACAGCACCCGGTCGTAGCCTGTCGTATCCGCCTGCGAGTCGTCTGTGATCAGCACATCGCCCATGAGAGAGATCCTGTCGATCCTCCGGGCGTGACGCATGACTTCAGGGCGCAGCGCCGCCTCTGCACTCGTGCAAAAGAACGTGGACTTGCTTGCAGAGTCCAGCCTCTCAAGCCACATTCCCTGTTGAGCGAGCCTTCTCAGGCCATCAAGCATCCGCGGATGCGATCTGCAGCGCGCCTCCAGGAGATCCCACAGAGATCCCTCGCGAATGCTCTCCTTGACCTGCCTCATCTCAGCGAGAGATACGTAGAGGTTGTGCTGGGCCAAAAGCCTGGTCTTCTCCGGGCTGTTCATCAGCTCCTTCAGGGTATGCTTCTCGCAGACCGGGCAGGTGCATGGGAGATAGCTCATCTCGGCGAGCTTTCCTGTTCCGTGAACTGTGAGGTAGCGGTCCTGCCGGGCGTAAAGGGCGTATGCTGCAGAGTCGAATAGGTCGCAGCCCATCGCAGCCGCGAGGGCAAAGATCATCGGATGCCCGGCTCCGAAGAGATGCACGGGCCTTCCTGAGCCGAGCCCCTTCTTGGCTGCGACAACAACGTCAACCAGATCACGATAGCGGTAGGCCTCCATCAGCGGAACAACACCACCGACAGGAAATACATCGAAAGGAAGGTTCGTTGCGAACTTTGCCGCCTTCTCCCTCAGATCTGGATAGGTCGAGCCCTGAATGGGACATGCCAAAAGGGCCTCTCTCTCAAGAGATGCAGCCTCCAGCAGCCGTTCTTCGGTCGTCTGCAATTCAGACTGGGCTCTTTCACGGCTGACATCTGGTGGAGTCGGTATGTCCAGGGGAACTGAGATATCCGATTTGATGGAGAACTGAAAGCTCAGAATCTCTCTGGGAGATACATCGATATCCCCATAAACCGATAGCTGAAAGGCCCCGGAGTCAGTCATGATAGGCTTTGAAAAGCCAAGCAGCTCGTGCAGTCCGCGCTCTTCTGCCTGCCTTTTCAGCTCCGAATCCTGATGGATTATGTAGCTGTTGGTTATTATCATCTCAGCGCCCATTTTTTCGAGCTCGCCCGGCGGAATAAGCGGAAGATGGGGATTGACGACAGGCATGAGCACAGGAGTCTCAACTGTGCCATGCGGTGTGGAAAGCCTGCCGATCCTTCCGGCCAGGTCCTTATGCAGTATCTCGAAACGATCCGGCATACCATCCTCCTTTTCAATAAGGAATAAATAGGTTGGGACAGATTTCAGCTTAGGATTGACATTCAATAAAAAAGGATGTATTAATATGAAGACGATTACCGTTGTATTGGCGTTGACTGCGCTATTCTGCTCCCTGGGACTTGCCGGCGCTCAAATCATTGGCCTTGGCGAGGGCTACAGCAGCACTCAGCTTGCATTCTTCCATTCCCCTAGCTCATCCACATTTGAGCCAGATGTCCAGAGCTACTGGGGCAATTATATCACAAACGGGAATAATGTCACAGTCAATAGAGCAACTGCCAGCATGAATATCTGGATGAACACATTCCCACTGCAGTTCGATGGACCTCTGCAATTCTCAACCACCAGCTTCGCTGGAAATGCGCAGCCTTCCACCCTCACTGCAACTCAGAAAAACAGCCAGGATCTGACAAGAAATGTGAACAACCAGTTTGGCATCTATCAGATCTGGTCATATCCCCAGACAACAGGAAGCTTGACC
>DAONDW010000035.1:2875-10534 GCA_035402785.1 Methanothrix sp.
CGTCGATCCAAAAAGAGGCAATGACCTCATATTTTGATTTCATCTTGATTTTGATCCTAATCTGGATTTCATCTTGATTTCATTGTTGCCAGTCTATTGCTTATGATTGCCTTTACCGGCTGAATCTGGCCGCGCTTTGCGCTGATTGGCGCGATCCTGTCCATCCACTGGGTCCAGGGAGGCAGCATTCCCAGCCTCTCACAAATGAGATCAAGAGCGCCATCCACATCAACCTTGGCTATGCGGTCCATCTTATTTGCCGCCAGAACCACATCCAGTCCCATATCAGCCAAAAATTCCCAAAGCTCAATTTCAAAAGGCACCTCACCCCTGCCCTCCCAGCGATCTGCAATATCCAGGAAGGATGCAGCATCTATGACCTGCACAGTCAGGAGAATATCCTGAGAATGCTCTTCGAAATACCGCACAATCAGGTCTTTGGTCCTTTCCTGGTGGACTGTGGAGGTTTTGAGCATGAACCCATATCCAGGCATATCCACATAAAAGACATCTCCTACTTTTGCCTTGAATGGGTACTGGGTGATGCCTGGCCTCTTTCCCACTCTGACCTTGGTTCCAGTAAGCTGCCAGAACAGCGTGGATTTCCCCACATTGGACCTGCCGATGAGAACGATCTCTCTGGACATGACTGCTTATATGAAGGGCAAGATTGAAAAGGATGTCTATGCAAAAACAGTTCTAAGATGGCTGAGAAAAACGACGAGATGAATGAGCCAAAAGAAATTGCCCTGCAGCTTATAAAGGCCACGGCCCTCTCTGACAGGGAGATATTCACTGAGCTGGATTCAGTGCGCTATACCACAGTGGATTACTATCGCATGGCCTGTCATCTCATTTTCCGATGTGCCCGGTGCGGCAATTGCTGCAAAACCGGTGACCCCATAAGGCTCCGGGCTTCTGATGCCACAGCCATTGCCAGGCACCTTAAAATACCACTGAACAAGTTCAAGAAAAAATACTCCATTTCCGACCCTGACAGGCCAGAGGCGCTCGACTTCAAGCACATTCTCCCATGCAAGTTTTATGATAGAACTGCAGCCGGATGCAAGATCTATTCTGTAAGGCCCTGGTCTTGCCGGATATTTCCTTTCCTTGGAATCTACGGATCAGAAGACAGAGTTGTGGTGAATGAATCCTGTCCTGGATCTGTTGAGGCTATGAAGGCTCTCACTGAGGAGCTTGAGGAGCTGAAATTGGAAAAGTTATGCAATGGGCCATTTCAGACTGACGAGATAAAAAAGGCAAAATTATTTTTGAGGCATGCTCTGGATCTGGTTTAGATTTGCCTGAGCATTCTGCATGAGCTGAGCATTCTACCTCAGCATCATATCATGATCTCAGAAAAGGAGTGCCCGAGCACCCAGAGAATTCCAGGATGCAGGGGCGACGATGGTTCTGGATGTAGTGCTTCAACTGACGTTGGCAGACAAGGCTTAAATGGCTTTTAGCCTTGATACTGAACTATGATGCATCTTGTAATAAACCTTTCGGTATTAGTATTACCAAAGCAACTCTCTGGCCAATTGATCCATCAAGACTATGACAGAAACATTCAAAAATAAATGTCAATACACCTTCATGATTTTCTAAAAAAGGTGATGTACGAGGTACTGAAAGCAATATCTCCACAAATTATTTTACAAAAAATTTTTAAAGAAAAGGGGTTCTGCATCACCAGAACTCCTTCTTTCTGCGCAGGAAGAGGTACACGAAGAATGGCACGCCCAGAAATGCAGTCATGATGCCCACCGGCAGGATCACGGGTGACAGCAGCGTTCTGGCCACAGTATCGGCTGCCAAAAGCAACAGCCCTCCCGTCAGAGCCGATGCCGGCAGCAGGAATCTGTGATCGCCTCCGATCACCATGCGCGTGATGTGCGGCGAGACCAGTCCGATGAATCCAATGGTGCCTGTAAAGCAGATCACAGCCGCGGTTATGAAGGAGACCAGCATCATGCAGATCACCCTCGTCCTCTCGACATTGACTCCAAGGCTCTTGGCAGTCTCATCCCCTGCGCCCAGGGCATTTATGTCCCAGGATTTGAGGAGAAGATATGGAAAACACAGGACTATGACTGCCGAGACTATTGCCACCTTGTCCCAGGAGGAGCGTCCAAGCGAGCCCATCATCCAGAAGACTACCTCGGCAACCTGCTCGGCGTGGCCCACATACTGCAAAAATGAGGTCATTGCCGAAAAGAGATACATGATTGCAATTCCTGCCAGGATCATGGTCTCAGGCGTGATGCCCTTGTATTTTGCGAGGCCGTAGACAGCTAAAGACGCCAGAACTGTGAAGATGAAGGCGTTTCCGACGATCAGCCACTGGCCTCCCACAAATCCTGAGCCCATGACTATCGCCAGGGCCGCACCAAATCCTGCGGCTGAGGAGATGCCAAGGGTGAATGGGCTTGCCAGGGGATTTTTGAGTATGCCCTGCATCACTGCCCCTGCAATGGCAAGGCCAATGCCTCCAACGATTGCCAGGAGAATACGATGCAGCCGCAGGCCCCAAACGATGGTGTCCGAAAACCAGTCGGTATGGAAGGTGCCTGGCATGAACTTGGCCAGAATTGTCGAATATACATCTCTGACGCTGATATCAGCTGAGCCCTGTGTGGCAGCATATCCTGCCAATAATATTATTCCGAGCACTAGCAAAAGAAGAAATGAGATCTTCTTGCTCACGAACTTCTCATACCTTGCCCTCAGATTGGCTGGGGATTTTTCAACAGAATGCACGTTTGACATCAATCTTACGCCTCGGGATAAACGAAAACTCCTCTGTTCACCACATCGACATCAGCCTTTTGGAATCGGTTCAGGTATTCCTGATAGGCAGCTCTTGGATTGTAGTCCTTGAAGATCTCAGGCTGCAGCCACTTGCCAAGATCGCCAATGCCCAGAAGGAATCTGGCTCCGCCTTTTGTGCAGTCCCATGTGAAAACATACACAGCCCCATTCTTCACTGCAGTTGTCTGATTGAGCACCTGCCTGCTTTTCATTTCATCCGTGAGAGCCTGCAAAGCAGTGGTATTGGATAGCTCCATGTCGATTCCCGGACTGTTCTTGAGGTATTTGTAGCGCAGGATGATGTCAGGGTTCTTGATGGCCACAGACTCCGGGTCCACCTGCACGAATCCCTGAAGATCCGAGAAAATGTTGTCTCCACCTGCAGCCTCGATCAGGGCATTATGAGCATGCCCGGACCCGCATGTATAATAGGTCTGGCCGCCTCCAAAGTCAGCCTCCAAATAGACCTTTGGCTTCTTATCCTGTGGAAGAGACGAGACCTGATCGAGATACTTGCCGAGTGTCTCATTGAAGAACAGAGAGTAATCAAGAGCTTCTACGTTTCTGTCCAGCAGATAGCCTGCATTCTTTATGATGCCAAGATACTGGGAGATGTTGCCCGAATCCCAGCGGATGACTGTGATGTTTGTGTCTTTGAGGTTCTGATCCAAATCCTCCTGCTTCGGACTGCTCACATAGGTTATGATCAGGTCCGGATTGGATTTAATGAGTGCCTCCCAGTCTACACTTGAGACTGAACTGCCGATATTGACATAGCCCGCGCCGTCTTTGTAGAGGTCTCCGCAGCCCTGCTTTCTGCTCTCCACCACATATTTGCTTGCAGCGACAATCCTGTCTGTGCAGTTGAGTGTGCGCAGGATTTCATAGTCCTCGGTCGTCAGAACCGCGATCCGCTCGATAGGCTTGTAGATTGTGATCTCCTTTCCAGTCGAATCCACGATCGTCCTTGGATAGCTCTCAGAGATGACCTTTATCATCTCCAGCTCAGACGTGCTTATCTTTCCATCATTGAACTGCTTTTCGGCATTTTGCAGCTCTTGAGGCGAAATCAGTCGATCGCCATTCTCATCCCCAGGCACTGATACCTCCTGATAAGCTGCAACCTGCCCTGCTAAATTGAAAATGCAGAAAAATAAAGCAAGAATCCATATGATCTTCATTTTCAAATCCTCAATCCTCAGTTTTTCCTTTCCCGGAATCTGCGCAGATGTATTATGCTGATATTAATAAGTCTTTTGGTTTTTGTATTATTTGATCGCATATGATCTGAAATCTGGTTTTTTTTGCGGCATTCAAGCGTGCCAGCATTTCCTGAATCAATCGTCAGATCATATCAGGGATGAAATCAATCAGTTTTATATCATCTTATGTCCTATTATATCCTCTTATATCCTCTCATATCCTGTCGATTATCCTATTGATTACGGTTAATTGATAGTATTATTCTAAAAAATATGATATGTTTTTAAATTTATAATATTACGAATGAATTTTAAGTTCCAGTTCATATCAAAACAATTCATATTTTCCATACAATTATTATGACATAAAGCCTTATATAGATCAGCAACAAGCTTATGAAAAAAGGCGATTATAATGCATCATTTAAAGAGGAGGACTATTCCCTTCACGTCTATCGTGGGCCAGGACGATATGAAGTTTGCACTTATTTTGAATGCCATCAATCCACGCATCGGAGGTGTGCTTATCCGGGGCGACAAAGGCACAGCCAAATCGACTGCGGTCAGGGCCCTGGCCGACCTTTTAGAAGATATTCATGTGGTGGAAGATTGCCCTTTTAACTGCGACCCGGAAAATCAGGAGGCCATGTGCGACTTATGCTTTGAAAATAGCGAGCGCGGCCAGATCAAAAGCATCAAGAAAAAGACGCCTGTAATCGATCTCCCGCTGGGAGCGACTGAGGACCGGGTGGTAGGCTCCCTGAATGTCGAGAGGGCCATCAAAGAGGGCATAAAGGCGCTGGAGCCGGGAATCCTTGCAGCCTGCAACAGGGGCATTCTCTACATCGACGAGGTCAACCTTCTCGATGATCATGTGGCAGATGTGCTTCTCGATTCAGCAGCCATGGGCGTGAACATCGTTGAGAGGGAGGGCGTGTCCGTAGCTCATCCCGCTCATTTCATCCTCGTCGGAACCATGAATCCGGAGGAAGGAGAGATCAGGCCGCAGCTTTTGGACCGCTTCGGATTGCAGGTCACAGTTGCTGGAATAGACGACATAGAAAAGAGGATGCAGATCGCCAAGATGGCCGACGCATTTGATTCTGATCCTGAGGGCTTTGCCTCTGCCTGCATGCCTGAACAGAATCAGATGAAGGGCAGGATCGCTGCTGCAAAGAAGATGCTGGGCCGCGTGACAATGAGCGATGACCTGCTGCGAACAATTGCTGCCACATGCATTGATCTCGGAGTCAAAACCCACAGAGCTGAGATCGTCATCTCCAGGACAGCCAAGACGATCGCCGCCTTTGACGGCAGGAGCGAGGTCCTGCCTGAAGATGTCAAGAAGGCCATGGAGCTGGCCCTTGCTCACCGCATGAGGAGCAGGCCATTTGAGCCGCCCACTCTGAACAAGGATAAGCTCGACAAATCCATGGAAAAGCAGCAGCATGAGCATGATCATGAGCACCAGCAAGAGCAAAAGCAGCCTCCAAACAAGCCACAACAAAAGCAGCAGCAACAGGAAAGGCAGCAGCAGAATAAAGAAGAGAACAGGCCAGACAATCAGCAGGACAACAAAGAGACCCAGGCAGCAGCAGCCCAGGAGCAGATCTTTGACATCGGATCGCCAATTGATGTGCGAAAGATGAATCTGTCCCGCAAAAGGGACAGAGTGCTGCGCCGAAGGGTCAGCGGTCGAAGGATGAATACCCTTGCAGCCCAGAATTCCGGCAGGTATCTGCGCCAGAGGATGCCAACTGGCGGAAAAGACATTGCAATAGACGCCACAATCCGGGCGGCTGCGCCCTATCAGAGATCAAGGCTGGGCAAAAACGCCATCAAAGTCAAAAGCGAGGACATCCGCGAGAAGGAGAGGGTTGGAAAGACCTCGGCTGTGGTCATGTTCGTTGTGGATGCCAGCGGCTCAATGGGCGCCATGCAGAGGATGCAGAGCGCCAAGGGAGCTGTCCTCTCTTTGCTCATGGACTCATACCAGAAGAGGGACAAGATCGGAATGGTGGCCTTCAAGGGCAAGGACGCTGAACTGATACTGCCACCCACATCAAGCGTTGACCTGGCTATGAGCCGGCTACAGGAGCTTCCAACAGGCGGAAAGACGCCGCTGTCAGCAGGGCTTTCCCGCGGACTGAAACTCCTTGAGGCGGAGATTCGAAAGAACGATGAGATCAAGCCCATGATGATTCTCATTTCCGATGGCCGGGCAAATGTCGGGATGGGCGGAAAGATCAAAGATGAGCTTATTGAGATATCTGAGAGAAGCAGGCAGATCGGAGTCAACACCATCGTCATAGATACTGAGGTTGTGCAAAGCTCATTTATGGATATGAGGCTTGGATATTGCCAGGAGATCGCCGAGAACGCAGGCGGCAGATATTATCCACTCTCAGGACTGACACCGGAGGCGCTTTACAGCATCGTCGATATGGAACATAAGCTGCTTTTCGATGGCAATACCTGAGCTTGAGGAGCCATGAACAGCAATATCATCGATATCAATGGGCTGAATAAGGAATACAACGGAAAGAAGGTAGTCGATGGCCTGGATCTGCACGTCGCCAGCGGAGAGCTCTTCGGGTTTCTGGGGCCCAATGGAGCTGGAAAGACAACAACCATTCGCATCCTGACCACTCTGACCAAGCCAAGCTCAGGCACAGTGCTCATCAACGGCATAGACGTGGCCAGGGACCCTGGGCTCGTCAAGGAGGAATTCGGGGTGGTCCAGCAGCATTTGAGCCTCAACAGGGACCTGACGATAGCCGAGAACCTGGAGCTGCATGCCAGACTGCATCACATTCCTTCTGAAAAGAGAAAGAAGAGGATAGCAGAGCTTCTGGATTACGTGGAGCTGTCAGATCACAGGGACTACCTCATAGACAGCGTGTCAGGCGGCATGAAGAGAAGGGCCATGATCGCACGGGCGCTCATTCACAGGCCCAAGCTCCTTTTTCTGGATGAGCCGACTGTTGGACTGGATGCTCAGACCAGGCGCAGGGTCTGGGATCTGATTCGCAGGATGAACCGCGAGGGTGCAACCGTTTTCTTAACAACTCACTACATCGAGGAGGCTGAGGCCCTCTGCCAGAGGGTCGGAGTGCTGCACCACGGAAAGCTGATTGCCATCGGAAGCCCTCTGGAGCTGCGGCAGAGGCTTGGAATGGTTGCAGTTGAGCTGCAGTACGATGATGCGGCCACGAGCTATCGCTACTTCCCGGACAGGACAACTGCCTCGGAATTCATACAGAGCCTGCCAAAGACGCAGAGGGTTGTCATGAGGGAGTCCAATCTGGAGGACGTGTTCGTGGAGCTGACAGGCCAGAAGGTTGCAGGTGACTGAAATGATCGATGCCTACAGCATTCTCTGGTCTGATCTGGCTGCTCTCAGGCGTCGCTGGCCGCGCTATCTGCTCACGACTCTGATGAGCCCGATCCTCTATCTTGTGGCCTTCGGATGGGGGCTTGGCAGGGGAATTAACATGAACGGCACGAGCTATCTCGAATTCGTGATACCGGGAATCATAGCCCTCACTGCCATGACCACAAGCTTCAACGGAGCCGGGACGAGGCTCAACGTTGACCGGCTCTACTTCAAGAGCTTCGACGAGTGCCTCATGGCCCCGGTGGG
>DAONDW010000036.1:0-3018 GCA_035402785.1 Methanothrix sp.
AGGAGAATTCCCATGAGCGCAGCCAAAAGAGGCGACAGCCATACAGGAAGCACAATTCCTTCACCCGGAACAGCCTCGGCTGCCGTGTAGGTGATGGCTGCCACAACACCCATGCCAAGCAGGGCTTTGTTCAGGCTGACCTGATGGCGCATGATGAGATGAGCTGATATTAAGAGCGGAATGATGCAGCCACCCAGGTTTACAGCCAGGAGGAGCGGATGGAATCGTCCTGAGACATTTACTGAGAACAGGCTCATCAAAGTGACATACCATTCCGGATAGGAGGATATGGGGGCGCTTATGAGCTGTATGTCCACCATGCTTCCGAGAATTGAGCCAAAGACTGCAAGCGTAGCATGCCAGTGGGAAAAGCCCACCATCTCAAAGGCAGTCTCAGAGAGGCGGAGGAAGAGGTAGATGAATATGAGGGGCGCAATCAGGATGAGCAGCGCGATGACAAGCGTAATTGGCAGCAAGAGCAGTTCGAACAAGTTCTGGCACCCATGTGTAAGTTATCTGTGATAGTTAATAGAGCTTTCCGGTCAACGCAATGCTTATTGCCTCGCAGGATTTCATTCATGATGATTTGATATGAGCATTCTCACATCCGGACAGACGCGAAGCCTCGTTGAAGGCGCGATTGATTTGGAGAAGCAGACCCAGATGTGCGGCATGGAGCTGACCCTGCAAAAGATAGAGCGCTTCACATCTGCCGGGGCTGTGGCCTTTGACAACATCGAGAGGGTGCTGCCTTCTACAGATGCCCTGGACTTCGATTCATCTGGGTGGATAGATCTTGCCCCAGGTGCCTATCTGGTGACGTTCAATGAGATCGTGAATATCCCAAGTGACGTGGCTGCCCTGGCGCGCGCGCGCTCCACGCTTCTGCGCTGCGGTGCGAGCCTTGAGACTGCTCTTTGGGACCCAGGATACAGGGGACGAAGCCAGAGCCTGCTGGTGGTCCATAATCCACAGGGACTGCGGCTCAAGAAGAACGCCCGGCTGATGCAGCTCATATTCCTGCGGCTGGAGAATGAGGCTGAGAAGCTATACTCCGGGAAGTACCAGGGAGAGAATATTTGAGTCCGAAAGGAAAAAAGGTTAAGATTCAATGCGACTCGACGCTTTCGCTATTTGATTGAAAGCGTCCTGATGACCTCGGTGGTATTCTTCCTGTCGAGCATTGAGACCATCAGCGCATAGGTCGATCCTTCCAGGTTCCAGACAGCTATATCATAGCTTCCGCCTGCCCAAGAGAGTGCCATGTCCTTGCTCTTCATGGTGCAGACTGTGACATTTCGTCCCAGGTGGTCAACCGCGGTCCAGTTTTCCGCCTGAACATCGCCTCTTGATTTGGCACCCTCCAGTCCGCCGATAAGGAATATCTCGCAGAGCGAATCAGCGCTGAGCTTTCTCATGATCTCATCATAGACGCCCATGATCGAGAGGAATGCAGCGCCTGGGGCTTCTGTGTTGTTTATCAGGAATTCCTGAGAGAGCTTTCCGTTTCCGCTGGCATTGAACACTCCTTTGGAGATCTCAAATCCGGGTCCGAGGTCCACAGAGAGGCTTTTCTCGGATATCGTTAGAAACTGCGATTCCAGGGCGGTGCACGGCAAAGCCAGGCAGGACAGTAGAAGCATGGCAGAGATAAAAGCTAATTGCGGCTTCATTTGTTCAAACTCCAATTTCAGGGAATTGTATGAGCTGTGCATCTGGATATTAATTTGGCGTATCGTCGAGTTTTATTTAATTTGAACATAAAATATAATAATAACCATTTCAGGCCTTTTTCTTTCTCCTTGCAGTCCTGTATCTTGGCGTGCTCTGTCGAGCAATCCCCTTTTGAGCATAGCTCTCTGCAACGCTCGCAGCCACTGCCCTCTCCACCCTATCATCGCGCAGCCGCCTTTCAGATGCCGCCTTCTTGACCACGATATAGTTGGCAATCAAAAAGAGAGGGAACATGAGAATGCATATCACGACTATGTGCCAGATTTCCATGTAATTAGTCTGCCTTTAGAATATAAAAGATGCCCACATCCGCCGGGTTCTGCGTCTCCATCGTTTTTTTCGTGAGATTTTTCTTGAGCGCTCTTACCTGAACTTCGCGAGGAGTCTACCATAAAATTCCCTCTCACGCCCGCTGGTTGTGCGCACCAGCCGGTCTAAGATCAGCTCCGGAGTGCTCCTTGCCAGATGGTTGTATTTCGGGCTTCGGTTGACGCAGAGATTGTTGTTCTCGTCCAGCCCCTCTGCCTCTATGCCGTCTACCCTCACAGATGTTTCTGAATAGCGCCTCACATTCTCTGCCAGGTGGCTCACAAAAACTGCTACGCAGTCCCGCCTGTATAGCTCGTCCAGCATGCAGGCGATGATTCGCGCCGAGGCCCCGGGCTCGGTGATGGCCTCAAGCTCATCAGCCAAAACCAGCTTTCGCTTCTCATTTTCAACAACGGAGAACTTTCTCATGGCTGTCTCAAAGGCACCAGCCGAAAGCGTGCCGCGGCTCTTGCTGAAGTAGTAGAACTCCTCGAAGAGACACAGCCTGCAGGCCCGTGCAGGCACTGGAAGGCCCATGTGAGCCAGAATCACTATCTGGGCAATTAGATCAAGAAGCGTGGTCTTGCCGCCGGAATTGACGCCGCTTAAAATGGCCACTCTCTCCTTATGCTGCACTGATCCAAGCGAATAGCTGACAGCTACTGGTCTCTCCAGGAAAAGATGCCGGCCATCGACAAAGTCCAGGACAGGCTCCTCTGCAATCTCCGGAAATGTCAGATTTTCGTCCAGAGCAAAGAGGCCCAGAGCATAGATGAAATCAAATTCCATCAATGCATGAACCATGGCGGCTGCGGCGTCCTTTTTGTCCTGGAGTGCCCGCGCAGTCTCCCTTCGGGCCTTCAGTCCCCGCTCTTCCTTGCGGGTCCTTATCTCCTGCTCAAAGGAGCGCAGGGCCTGCCTGTCGATCTCCAGTGGATAGCTGACCTGAACAGCGAAGATCTCCTCGAGCCATGC
>DAONDW010000036.1:3118-5540 GCA_035402785.1 Methanothrix sp.
CCTCCAGCTCTGCTGGCCCTTCTATGCCATCGCCCACCACCAGTACATGGCTGTAGCTCCTGGCCAGATCTGACAACTCCAAAGGGCTCTCAGCCAGGTGAAGGTCTATCAGCCTGTCCAGTCCCTTTGCCTTCAGCCCGGAAAAGGCATCGACAGTTGTGGCGGCCACTGCTCTCTCCCGGACCCTGGATGCCTCCTTCGCTCGCAGAGGCCTGACCTTTTTCAGCAGCTCCTCAAGGCCAAAGCCCTTCAGCCTCTCGGCCTCTTGCCTGGCGGCCATAGCAGTTCTGCGATTCTCATCCAGAAGTTCGGCTGAGCTGCTCGCAAACATTGTGCCTATCTTCAGCCTGGCATATTCGGTATGTGCATAGCTCGCCAGCCGGACGACAAGCGCCTGCTGAATTTTTATGGCTTCGTCTGTGGCCAGGAACTGATCTGGCCTGACTTTATACCTCAATCCCCTGGCATGCTGCACTAAAAGAAGCGCCTGGCGTTCGCTCAGAGACCTGCATAAACCTGCCACATCTGCCTGCAGCACGGCCTGAACGGCCCTGTCTTCATCACCATATTGCTCTATGAGGCGATCTCTGATGCGAGAGCCAACACCTGGAAGATCTGTGAGTTTCAAACAGCCCTAATTTGATAGGAATAAAATATATCAGTTCCGGCCAGTGAGAAGATTGATATCCTCGGTGGCAGCAGATTTGGGACTGTGCTGCTAAACCGTCTACTGGGGCTGGATGAGGCTGAGAGCATCTTTCTGGCCGAAGAATCCTGGCAGGATCTGATCGACCTGCCTGTTTCTGCAGAGATAATGCAGGAGGAGCTTGCCATGGATTCATGCATAGAGATCAAGGGCCTGGGATTCGTCTTGCATCTGACTGAGCCTGCCAGGATCTGGCTGCTTCTCACAGACAGGTATTCCAGCCAAAAGATATTATCCGATATCCCGGAACAGTGGAAAGGGCATGTAATCAGGTCGGTGAAGGTCGAAGACAGCGATTTCTTTTTGGCCATCAACGAATACTTTTCCACATCCATGGCAGAAGGACTATTTTGCGATGTCTGCTCGCAGAATGGCGCTATACATCATGTGGAGGAGAGAATAGAGAGGCTTGTTGATTTCCTGCGTGCGCATCTCGATTCTGATGATGGCATCCTTGAGGTTTGCTGTGGCAGCGGCATGGCCACTCAGGCGCTATTTCGTCTCGGACTCCATCCTTTAGTTATGGATTCGGATCGCTGCGACATGTGCACCGCTCTAAAAAATGAACTTCTGGACCCCCAAAAAAGCTTCGTCCTGGATGCCAGGCATCTTCCTTGCATGTTTCCCGAACGCTCTTTTGGCACAGTTCTGGGATTCATGGTCGGGCTTATAGACGACTTTAACTGGCCGCAATGGAGAGATATTCTCCTCAAAGCCTCCAGCCTCGCGCAAAATCGGGTTTTATTCACAGTTTACACTCAAAGGGAAGCGGAACTCATCGCGAAGGCTCTGGGCAGCGCCGGCTGGACCGGACAGATAATCGACAATCGCGATTTCCGGGGAATATATGATCAGTGGGCATATTCAGGCACAAGATCGCATTGATGGAAAGGTTAATTACAGTTCCCGGTGCTGATGAGATATTGGTGAGATTCTTGGCTGATTTTAAGAAGAGAAATACCGAGAGAAAAGGTGGCAAAAAGGAAGAGATCAAAAGCAAGAAGCTCATAGAAGAGAACCTCGATGATTTGAGGGGCAGGGGAGAAGAAGAAAAATAAAAAAGAACTCGATTCTGATCAGAACAGGTCTGTTGCCTGTCCAAATGCAAGCCCTGGACCAGCCTCCAGGGCCTGGCAATTTTCTATTCCACATGTGAATTCGTGCCGAGACAAAGAGATGAGAATGCAAGCTGGCATTTCATCCCATAGTGCCCAATCTTTTCAGAATTATTGATGAGAATCATTATGCAGCAGGCGTCGTGCTCAGGCCTCTGGATAATGCCTTGAGCTTTTCAATGCTCTCCAGCGTCTTGGCTGACTCCCTGCGCTTTTCATCCTCGAAGTGCTTTATGATCTCGTCCAGGGATATCGTGAGCCGATAAACCTTCATGGGCCTGCCTTTTCCATCTTTCTTGATCTCTTTTTCCTCCACCCAGTTATTGTTCCTCAGCGTGCGCATTGCAATGCTCACCTCAGGCTGGCGGAGATTTGAGCCGATCTCTATCTCCCTGGAGGTTGCTTCTTCCACATTGGCGAGATATGTTATCATGCTGGCCACATTTCTGGGGATGTTCAGCTCTCGAAGGACCTCTACGAATTCCCTGTCTGAATCATCCAGAACTTTTACTGAGAATTGTCTCATAATTGCCTCATTCTATTTTTAGATATAAGTAATAGCCAATGATATAAATAGTTTTTTCGAAGCTATCATTTTTAT
>DAONDW010000036.1:5640-10418 GCA_035402785.1 Methanothrix sp.
CTGGCTGCCGCGCTCTCAAAACAGCAATGAGAAGATAGATATATCATCGTTTCACTCCCGGATCACATGGAGTTGAAGCTTGATCCCTGGGGCGCAGTTCACGTAGACGATTACAACAGGCTCTTTTCAGAGTTTGGCATATCGGATTTTTCTGAAATCCTGTCAGAGCTTCCTAACCCGCATCCATACATGAAGAGAAAGATCATCTTCGGACACAGAAACTATGACTCCATTCTGACAGCCATGAAAAGGCACGAGCCCTTTGCTGTTATGAGCGGCTTCATGCCATCAGGGCGGGCTCACTTCGGCCATATGATGGTCATGAATGAGATCATCTGGCACCAGCAGCAGGGTGGCGATGCCTATGCAGCCATTGCCAATATGGAGGCTCATGCAGTGCGAGGCATAAGCTGGGAGAGGTGCCGGACTCTCGGGATCAACGAGTATCTCCTGAGCCTCATTGCTCTCGGCTTTGAGCCCAGAGAGGGCAGCCACATATATTTCCAGTCTGAGAATTATAAGATGAGAAACCTGGCCTTTGAATTGGGCAGGGAGGCCAACTTCTCTGAGGTCAGCGCCATCTATGGTTTCTCAGGGGAGACGCACATCTCCCACATGGAGAGCGTCATGGCACAGAGCGCTGACATTCTCCACCCCCAGTTGAAGGAGTTCGGCGGACCAAAGCCCGTGGTCATTCCGGTTGGTGCAGATCAGGACCCGCATATCAAGCTCACCCGTGACCTTGCCTATCGCATGCGAAAATTTCTGGTGGAGCTGCGAGGCGATTACATCAGCATTCGTGGCAAAGCAGCAAGCTCTGAGCTGATGAAGGCTGCAGAGCAGGCTTTGATCGAAAAGGAAATAGGCAGGGTTAAAAGGTACGAGGAGCATATCGACGTCACCGAGATTTGCGATAAAGAGGCCCTCAGCACCGGAGCGCTTTTAGAGGCAGTCGAGAGGCTGATAATCGACCTTGAAATAAAAAACGATCTTTACGGCTTCATTCCTCCTGCATCCATCTACCATCGCTTCATGACAGGCCTCACAGGCGGCAAGATGTCTTCCTCCAAGCCTGAGAGCCACATAGCCCTCACCGAGGAGCCAAAAGAGGCTGGCAAAAAGATAATGAGGGCGATCACCGGTGGCCGTCAGAGCCTGGCAGAGCAGAAGAAGCTAGGAGGAGAGCCAGAAAAATGCTCTATCTACGAGTTCCTGGTGTTTCATCTCTCAGACGACGATCGAGAGCTGCTTGAGCTGGATGCTGAATGCCGCTCTGGCCGGCGCATGTGCGGAACATGCAAAAAGGATGTGGCTGAGAGGATCGAGAGATTCCTGCAGGAGCATCAGCGTGCTCGCGAGGAAGCAAAAGAGAGGCTGCCCGAATTTGGAATCAGGGCATAGCATCCTTTTTCTTTTCTATCACCCGGATATCCTCGATCTCCGTCTCAGGATAGTTTCCTGATCCGTCCTTTTCCAGATACTTGACCATATCCCAGACGTTGAGAAGCGCAGCCGAGACCCCGGTCAGGGCCTCCATCTCCACACCGGTCTTTCCCTGTGAGCTGACTGTGACTGTGACCCTGACACGCCTTTGCTCGATTTCAAAGTCCACATCCAGGCCGGTGATGGCTATGGGGTGGCACATGGGAATCAGCCTGGGCGTGTCTTTGACCGCAAGTATGGCAGCCAGCCGCGCTGTGGAAATGACATCTCCTTTTTTGATCTGTCCGGATTTTATTGCCTCGACAGTTGTTGCCTTGAGGAGGATAGAGCCAGCAGCCCTGGCCCTTCTGAAGACCGGCGGCTTGTCTGTGATGTCCACCATTCCTGACAGCTTTTCATATTCTTTTGGGGGCATGCGCTCTGCCGCCTGATCGGCTCCTGTGGATTTGCTCATAATTTCATGGCCTGGGGAATCATTTCAATGACGTCTGTGGCAACCATTCCGAAGTCCTTTTCAGGATAGACCAGATCACCGGCTCTGCCGTTGACATAGGCTGCTGCAGTTGCCGCTCTAAGGGCACAGCTGCGAGCGTAAAATGCGGCTGTGACTCCAGCGAGAACGTCGCCAGTGCCTCCGACTGTCATTCCAGGATTTCCTGTTGTGTTCGCCCGCACCACATCCCCGTCGGAGATCAGGTCCACCTTTCCTTTGAGAAGAACCACAAGTCCCCTCTCGTGCGCAAATTTTCGCAAAGGCTCGATCCTCTTCCTGTAATCCAGATCGACGAGTGAAATGCCGCTGATCCTCTTGAACTCTCCTGCATGTGGTGTCACAATGCCCCTCAAAGGAAGCTCAGGCTGAAGTGCATCTGCATCAATGACTGCCTTTTTACATAAAGGCATGATCTCGGCCAGAGCTTCCTGGGTCTCAGGATGCCTGCCAAGTCCCATTCCCATTACAACCACATCATGTCTCTTGATCTGCTTCTCCAGAATTTCCAGGTCGCCAGGACAGAGGTGATCGCCGGTCAGTTCGCAGACTATGAGATTTGGAGAATAGCCTGATATCGTCCGGGCTACTGCCTTTGGAGCAGCCACTGTAACGATATCTGCACCAGCACGTAACGCGGCCAGACCTGAAAGAGCAGGCGCTCCAGTATAAGGCCCGCCGCCTATCACAAGTATCCTCCCTGAGTCGCCCTTATGGCTTTCAAGAGCCCTTCTTCCCAAAAGCCACAGATCTCCATCTCCAACAAAAAATTCTGCTGCAGGTGGGATGCCTATGTCTGCCAGGACGACATTTTCCTGCATGTCAGGCTTGGGCCTGTGGAATGTGACTGTGCAATCGGCTTTCACAGTCTTATTTGCTCCAAGCCCGCTTGGCACATCCACTGAGATCACCGGCCTTCCTGAGGAGTTGATGGCATCTATTGCATTGCCCTCAAGTCCCGTGATCTGCCCGCGAACTCCAGTTCCGAAGATGGCATCGATTATCAGGTCGCAATCAGAGATTGAAAGCTTCGAGCAGTCATTGATCTCTCGCAGGTCATAGTCCAATCTCTCCAGGATCTGCCAGTTCCTTCTGGCCTCATCGGTTGCGATGTCCTTTGACCTGCCCAGAAGATAGACTGTGACTTCATAGCCGCAGAGATGCCGGGCTGCGACAAAAGCATCTCCGCCATTGTTGCCTCTGCCTGCGACGATGACAATGCGCCCTCCGCTGGCCCTGGCCCTGATCTCTTTTGCGAGAGCTGCCCCAGCATTCTCCATGAGCTGGAGCGGAAGAAGTCCGAAGCTCTTGCAGTTGGTGTCAAGCGCCTTCATCTCTTCTCCAGAAATAATTTTCATGATGAAAGCGTTAGCAGTTGATGAGATAAGCCGTTTGCGGTCAAAAAAAGTACATGGTCTTGAAATCGTTGCTCATCCTGGCCGGACCGAATAGCTCAGAAAATGAGGTTCTGTCGAATCTGTTAGCTGCAGCTTTTCAAAACTGGAATTCCAGGACAATTGAATATTTTGCATCCCCTGAGGGTTTAGCATTATCATTATTCACAACACTTATTCATACTATTTTTAGTAAACATATTAATAGTTGTACTCATCTCTAAAAGATTGGCAGAACGCAATGAGGTGATAGGGTGAATATGAATGCATATCTTCTCGTGATAACAATTGGGCTGATGTCAATTGCTCTGGCATCATCTGAGGACTTTACCCTGGACATATTCGGAAATGCGAATATGGATGATCTGATCGATGACCGGGATATATCCTATGTTGAAGGCATATTGAATAACACAAACGAAAGGACTGATCTCGCAGATGCCAATCAGGATGGATCTGTGGATCAGGGCGATATAGACAGAATCAGGCAGATAATAGATGGCACGGAATCGGAGCTTTACTATATCGATGCCAGCGGAGAGCCTGCAAGGGTCAAGCATCCACTGAACAGGATAATAATCGCCTACGACAATACTGCTGAGATCATACGCATCCTCGGTGCTCAGGAGCGCGTTGTGGGAGTCGATTCGGGTTCATTTGCTGGCGCAATCATGAGGTATCCCACATACTTCCCCGAATTCAATAAGACTCCATCTATTGGCAGCAGAAACGACTGTGATGCAGAGATGATTCTCTCGCTCAAGCCGGATGCAGTCATCGTTGGAATAAAAAATGGCTGCCCTGAAATAGAATCCAAGATCAAGGACGCAAATATCGACATAGTCCGCCTGGAGACCTGGAGCAAAGGCGTGCAGACCATGATGATGCTGGCCTACATGCTGGATGAGGTGGACCGCGCCAGGCAGTATCGCGAATGGCAGAACGGATACATGGATATGGTAAAGGAGCGGGTGGCTGACATTCCTCTTGAGAAGAGGCCAAGGGTATTCGTGGATCGGCCCGGAAATACCACAGTCATCAGAGGAAGCGGATATTCCGAGGCAATTGAGGCTGCGGGAGGAATAAACATCGCTGCTGATATGAAAACTGATTCAGACACATATCTGCCGCCAGTTGATGTGGAATGGGTGCTGAAGGAAAACCCGGATCACATCATCGGATTGTCCTGGTCGGGCGGATATGAGGTGGATGATGAGAACGTCCTGAAAGAGCGCTATGATGAGATCATGGGCACATCCGGATTCAGTGAAACCAATGCTGGAAAGAATAACAAGGTTTTTGTGACCTACTTTATAAATACCCTGGGACCGGGATATCATATTGGCATTCTCTATTTTGCCAAGTGGCTTTATCCGGATCTGTTCTCTGATCTGGACCCGCAGGCAGCCCATCAGGAATATATCGATCGATTCCAGAATGTGGACTACAAT
>DAONDW010000037.1:0-10245 GCA_035402785.1 Methanothrix sp.
ATCATCTTTCACATCATCTTTCACATCCCCTTCAGAGGGCGCTTCCATGAGGCTGAAATCAGAAACCTCATCGATTGGGGATCTGAGATTCACTGGCTTGCCATTTGATTCCCCTGCCTCTGCACGCGCATGAGGAACAGGTCTTTCTCCGGACTTGGGAGAAGCAGGATTGGATCTCAATGAAATGACCAGCATGCCCGCGCCCATGATCAAAATCAGGGCAATTATTGCGTATGTGTATCCAGTACTGGCACCAGTAGCCATGGCGTTCTCTGCTTTGGGCATTCCTGCTGTGCCGAGAAGATATTCGATATTAACAGCAGGATTTATTACATCAGCTCCCCGGATTTCTGCCACTACAGAATCATTGGCTGTAAAGACCAGATAATCAAGCCCGGAAGAGCAATCAATTCGTTTGAGCTTGGCATTTGCAGGCAGGTATAATAATATCTGATACACATCATAGCTGCCTTCAGACGCGAAGTTCACTGTCCAATTGTCCCTGGACTTTGAGGTGAGGGCGCCTGTGATGGCATATATTTGCCTGCTATCCTCCTCATAATCATACTCTGAGGAGTTTAAAAATGACAGGGCCCGGGGGTCATCTGCATAGCCATTGATCAGGGCTTTGCCTGCATCATCGATGTATATGCTGAGAATGAGCTGGTCTGAAGCCATGCTATCATCTGGACCCCCCTGGCCGGATGCTGTCCCTATTATCATCAAAATCAAGAGAATGAGCAGAAAAACCAGGCCACTGGAGCTGTCCAGCAAATTCATATATTCATATTATTGCGAATTCGACTTAAACCTGATGGAGACTTCCATCGAAGATGCTCCAGCAAGCACGAATCCTCTAACCCAGGGCAGCACAGAATGAAGCCCGCAAAGAAGGGCAGGTTCTCGACTCTGCAAAAGATTGATCTGCTAAAACCGCACTACCCCGGAAAGATAGGTGCGAGCCATGATTTCGATTGAGGCCATTGACAGGGCGAAAGAGCATTTCGCCAAGCTGCTCGAGGTACAGTTAAAGCGCGTGGATCAGATAAAGGCAGGAGAGGACTGGGCGGACTACAGCCAATTAAAGCCCATCATCATCGGAGTGGTAGGGGGCGATGGCATCGGCCCTTATATCACAAAAGAGGCGGTGCGGGTCCTCAAATACGTGCTTGCAGATGAGATAAAGAACGGAAAGGTGGAGCTGCGAGACATTCCCGGCCTTGACATCGAGTCCAGAGCAAAAGTCATGAAGGCCCTTCCTGAGGACGTTTTAGCAGCCCTGAAGGAATGTCATGTTATATTGAAGGGGCCCCTAACAACTCCCAAGAAAGGAGACAAATGGCCAAACCTTGAGAGCGCGAACGTATCCATGAGAAGAGAGCTGGACCTATTCGCCAACGTGCGGCCTGTCAAAGTTCCTGAGAAGGGCATAGACTGGATCTTCTTCAGGGAGAACACCGAAGGGGAGTACGTTTTGGGCAGCAAGGGCTTTCATGTGACTGATGACCTGGCAGTGGACTTCAAGGTCATAACCACTCCCGGATCGGAGAGAATTGTGCGCCTGGCCTTTGAGTACGCCAGGAATAACGGAATCAAACGTGTCTCTGCAGTCACCAAGGCAAATGTTATCAAGGCTACAGACGGCAAGTTCCTCGAGACTGCAAGACAGGTCGCCAAAGAGTATCCAGGCATCGAGTTTGACGACTGGTTTGTGGACATCATGGCAGCAAAGCTGGTGGATGAGAAGCGCAGGAAGGACTTCAAGGTCATAGTGCTGCCCAATCTGTATGGCGACATACTGACCGATGAGGCTGCAGAGTTTCAGGGTGGTGTCGGAACCGCAGGAAGCGCCAACATCGGCAAGCGCTATGCCATGTTCGAGGCCATCCACGGATCTGCCCCACGCATGGTGGAAGAGGGCAGAGCATCTTATGCAGACCCGGCCAGCATGATGAGGGCCTGTGTCATGCTCTTGCGGCACATAGGCTTTGTGAGCCAGGCGGCCAGAATGGAGATGGCACTGGATATCTGCTGCCAGCTTGAGAAAAAGGTCGTTCTCACCGGAAGATCTTCAGGTGCGACAGGCGCCGAGTTCGCAGATTATGTGATGCAGACCCTTCAGGATCCGAACCTGGAGAGCCGGATCAAAGGCTTTCAGGGCTAGAAAAAAGGCCTCTGCGAGAGATAATTGACGAAATGGAGGGCAAAGCTTTAGCCAAAACAATGGCATAATAGTATATGTGAAAGATTTAGCTCAAATGTTCCTGGGTCTGAGCGATGAGGATTTCTCAGTGCTCAGCGCTGTTGAGACAGGGATGAGGACCCACGAATGGGTTCCATCCTTCACTATTGCAGAGCTATCGGGCCTGCCTGCCAGAAAGGCCGACTTTTTGCTGACCAGGCTTTTTGAAAAGAAGCTGGTGGAGAAGGAGAGCATTCACTACCTTGGATACCGCATCGACTTTGCGGCCTATGATCTTTTAGCTCTTCATGATTTTGTGAAAACCGGGACCTTGCTGGCCATTGGAGAGAGAATTGGCGTGGGCAAGGAGTCTGTTGTCTATGAGGCATTGGGCACAGGAGAGAGGCACCTCGCAATTAAATTCCATCGCCAGGGAAGGAGCAGCTTCAAGCATGTGCGCCGCCTGCGAGACCACCTGTCCGACAGGCCAAAGGTGCCGTGGCTTTATGCAGCAGCTCTTGCAGCCAGGCATGAATATGCCATCATGGAGCAGCTTTATTCGAATGTGTCCATCCCGGAGCCGATCTCCTGCAACAGACACGCTGTTGTCATGGAATTCATCGACGGACTGGCGCTCAACCGCATCATACTCTCAGATCCAGACAGCGGCCTGGACCTCATACAAAAAGAGATGAAAAAAGCCTGGATCCATGGAATAGTACACGCAGACCTGAGTGAATTCAACATAATCATGGCTGAGGCCGGGCCCTGTATCATAGACTGGCCGCAGGCTGTGAGGACAGATCATCCTCATGCCCATGAGCTTTTAGAGAGAGATCTGAAAAACGTTCTGCGCTTCTTTGGGCGAAAATACGGGATCGATATGCCCCTGGAGGCAGCCCTTCAGCACGTTGTGGAGGCAGACCTGGTTTGAGCATATTCGGCGTGGACATAGCCAGCGGCTCGCCTTCAAGCAAGAGGACTCCAAGCTACTCACTGGTCATCCTCGACGCAGATACGACAGCGGGCTTTCACATGATCAGCCGGCATAAGCTGATCCGCCTCATCAGGGAGCGGCAGCCGGAGATGGTGGCAATGGATAACGTCCACGAGCTGGCCACTGATCGAAGGGAGCTGATCAGCATTCTGCGGAGGATGCCACCTGCGACAAAGGTGGTGCAGGTCACAGGCGGAGAGAAGATGGAGTCCCTGATCAAGCTTGCCCGCTATCATGGCATCAGCTTTGACCGCACTAATCCACTTCAAGAGGCGGAAGCCTGCGCCAGGCTTGCATCCAAAGGAGTGGGCGCAGTCCTGTCTGCCTTTCAGGAGAGGACCTGGATCAAGGTCAGCAGGAGGCGTTCTTTGGGTAGGGGTGGCTGGAGCCAGAACCGTTACGCCAGGAAGATTCATGGCGCGGTCATGGGCCTTTCCAGAGAAGTTGAAAAACAACTCAGAGAGGCAGGTCTCAGCTACACATCGCGGGTGGTGGAGGGGCTTGGCGGCTACACCAGGGCGGAGTTTTTTGTTGAGGCAGCACGGGAGAGGGTGCACATCAGCCCGGGCTACTACAGCGATGCCCAGCTTCTTGTGCAGAGCATGGAAAGGCAGCAGCTTCAGTACAAACCTCTGATGCAAAGGCGCGGCTACATCCTGGTTGGTCTGGACCCTGGAACGACCACAGGCATCGCAGCTCTGAATCTTTCAGGCGAGCTTGTGGACCTGATCAGCTCGCGTGCGATGTCTTCTGCTGACGTAATAGAATGGATATCGGCTCGCGGAAAGCCGCTGATTGTGGCTACCGACGTCTATCCCACTCCGGGAGCTGTCGAGAAGGTGAGAAGAGCTTTCAATGCAGTTCTCTATTCGCCTGGCTCTGATGTTCCTGCGGAGGAGAAAATTGCCCTTGGAAGGGAGTTCGGTTATAAAAACGATCACGAGAGAGATGCTCTGGCAGCTTCTGCAAGCGCATTTCGAAAATACAAAAACAAGTTCCTGCAGGTGGAAAAGAAGGTTCCATCAGATATAGATCCTGATGAGGTCAAGGCCCTTGTGGTTCGCGGCTTTTCAATTGAAAATGCCATCATGCAGTTCGTATCTCCTCCGGCATCTTCTCCTGACAGGCCTCTGACACAATCCAAAACAGGAACGGAGGGAGAAGCTGCATCAATGGAAGCATCAGCCGATATCATTTCTCTGCGCCAGCAAAACCAGCAGCTTGCAGAGCAGGTGAAGACCCTCCGCGCCTATGTTGATGAGCTGAAGTCAGGCCTCATGGAAAAAGAGGCTGCCCTGAGGATAGCCGGCAACAAACTTGATCGCCTCAGGGATAAAACTGCAAAAGAGATCAAAAGGCAGCATGAGATCCGGATTAGAGATAAGGAGATCGAGAGGCTTCGCTCTGTTCTGCGTTCAGAGAGAAAGCACATCAAAAAGCTGAAAAAATCCCTGGAGCGGCAGAAAAAGATGGAGGTCATAGAAGAGACACGTGGCCTCGTGAAGCTCAAGCCGCTTTCAGCCTTCACACGCGAGGCAGTGCTGCTGGCAGCAGGGCAATTTGGCCTGGAAAAGGGAGACCTGGTCTATTTAAAGGACGCGAGCGGCGGAGGAAAGAGCACTGTAGAGCTACTCCAGGAGAGAGGCATAGCAGGTGTGGTGGTAGAAGACGAAATGAGCGCCACGCTGACTGAGCACTTCTTTGACCTTGGAATTGCGGTCTTCAAAAGCCTGAGCCTGCCTGTGCAAAAGATCAATAACCTGCCATTCGTGCGACCGGAGGACCTCTCCGCCGCCAGGGAGGGCTGGCATACGGAAATGGAGGCCCGCCGGGCAAAAAAAGAGACCGAGAAGCTGGAGAGCATCTTTGAGGAATACCGCGTCGAGAGAAAGAGAGAAGAGAAAAGAAAGCAAAAGCTGGCAGCGGAGACAAAGGCTCTAAAAGACCAGTAGTTGGACTGCAAAACATGTTGCCAATGAAACGACATGCAATTGGATCAATTCCATGAGTTCATTCTGTGCGGTCACACGGACCTTTCAAACGAATTTGACCGCCGACACAGGAGGACCTGTTCCTTCAAGAACAATGGAGGAAGAACCCATCGAAAAGAGCTTAATTCCCCCTGAGCATATCCTGCATCATCTCTATGAAAATTGCACTCTTGCAGCTTGATCCAACCGTGGGGGACCTCCAGGGAAACTGCGACCTCATCCGTCACGCCCTTGGCCGCGCATCCGGCGCCGACCTGGCAGTCACCTCGGAGCTTGCCCTTCTCGGCTATCCGCCACGTGACCTGCTCCTCAACGCCGACTTTGTAGAACGAAGCTGGGATGCGTTGCGACTATTGGCAGGGGATGTCTCCACTCTTCCGCCAATCCTCGTGGGCCTGGCGGAGCCAAATCCAGATGAGGTGGGCCGCCCGCTTTTCAACTCCGCCGCCCTTTTAAAGAACGGGAAAGTGGAAAAGACGTTCAGGAAGACATTGCTTCCAACTTACGATGTCTTCGATGAAGACCGCTACTTCGAGCCGGCAACAAAGCCCCAGATCCTGGAGATGGGGGGCTCAGTTCTCGGAATATCAATATGCGAGGACATATGGAACGACCGTGACTTCTGGAAACGCCGCCGCTATCACACAGATCCTGTAGAAGAGCTGGTAGCTGCAGGAGCCAGGGCAATCCTCAACCTCTCAGCCTCACCCTTCACTGTGGGCAAGCAAAAGCACCGCGAGGCCATGCTCTCAGGTCTTGCCAGGAAATATCGCATTCCATTCTTCTATATCAACCAGGTAGGAGGCAACGACGACCTCGTCTTCGATGGCAGAAGCTCTGTCTTCGATGGCGAGGGCCAGCTCTTCGCCAGGGCAAAAGGATTTGAACCGGATTTGATCCTGGCTGATCTGGATGCATCCGGACAGGTCAGGGCAGAGCCACAAAGCAGAGAGGAGACTGCGAAAAAGGCAATAGCACAGGATGATTTCACGCCGGAGTCCGATATCTGGCGTGCCCTGGTGCTTGGAACTCGCGACTACGTCAAAAAATGCGGCTTTTCGGGCGTGCTTCTCGGACTTTCCGGAGGAATTGACTCAAGCCTCGTTGCAGCCATCGCCTCTGAGGCTCTGGGCCCGGAAAACGTGCTTGGCGTGCTCATGCCTTCTCCCTACACCAGCCAGGCAAGCATCGATGACGCCTCTCTGCTCGCGCAAAACCTGTCGATCAAGACCATTGCCATAAGCATCATTGACATCATGAACTCCTTTGATAGGGAGCTGGCAGACACCTTCCACGGACGCCCGAGGGATGTTACAGAGGAGAACATTCAGGCCCGAATCCGCGGCAATCTTCTCATGGCACTCTCAAACAAGCTCGGCCTGATGCTTCTCACAACTGGAAATAAATCCGAGCTGGCTGTGGGTTATTGCACAATCTACGGCGACATGTCCGGAGGCCTGGCTGTCATCTCCGACGTTCCGAAGACCGTCGTCTACAGGCTCGCAAAATGGCTGAATGCTTCGCGGAATCGTGAGATAATCCCTGCAGCAGTGCAGAAGAAAGCACCCACCGCAGAGCTTCGCCTCGACCAGACGGACCAGGACAGCCTCCCGCCTTACGAGATACTGGACGAGATACTGGAGAGATACATCGAGCTGCATCAATCCAGAGAGGAGCTTTTGGCTTCAGGGCTCGAAAAGGATGTGGTGGAGAGGGTGCTGCATCTTGTCAAGATGGCAGAATTCAAACGCCGACAGGCTGCGCCAGGGCTGAAGGTCACAGATCGAGCCTTTGGCAGCGGCTGGAGGATGCCTGTGGCGAGCCGGGGATGGTAGCAGAAAATCGATTGCACTTGATGATTTTGAGTGTCGTTTATATAGACCCAGTAATAAGATGACCTGTGATATGATCATGGCGGGCTGTAGCAGTATGAAAGGCGTGGTACGCCAACCGGTCGTCCTCTCCATATTTCTCATTGCTGCTCTTATCCTCACGCCTGCTCACGCTCAGGATTCGACATTGGGACAGAGGATGATTCTCAATGTCTACCTGGACAGCTCAGGGAAAGCCCTGGTCACAGGCTATGCAGAAAACATCAGCGGTCTGACGTTTCTCAATGGCAATAATTCGCAGGTCCGTTTTGAAAATAATTCTCATCAGCTCTATGCGCTCACAGCAGGGCTAACGACAAAGGTGGGCAACCAGTGGACGCTGCACTTTGACGCCAGAGGCCTCTTTGATGATTATCGGGTCACATTCTATCTGCCAAACGAGACGCTCCTCGGAGCAATCAATACGTCGCAGGGCCTGGGATATCTGCTATCAGCATCAAACGAATCCCTGGTCGCGGATGTGCAGGGCTGGGAGGTCTCAGATCCCCAAATATCCATTCAATACCAGCAGCCCCTGGCATCCAGCAGCAAAAGCCTGCCGCAACCACCAGGCTATCCCAGAGAGGGCACAGCTCTTGTCATGCTCTTGATCGCTGCTTTTCTCATGGTTGCAGGCTTTGGCTTTGCAATAGTCTTGCAGAGAAGGAAACGCAACACGTCTGCGATCCTAAATACGGAGCAGGTGAAAACCATGAATGAGGCTGCCACTGCAGAAATGGCGAAAAATGAAATTGCAAAAGCTCTGCAGGCTGCCCCTCAGGATACGCTGGCCCCCGCTGCACCTGCACCCACGCAGCCCTCTGATATGAAGGCCCCATCAGCCGCTGAAGAGATAACCCGAGCACCTTCATCAAATGAAGACGATGACGGAGTGTTCCTGCCAAGTGATGACCTGGCACCAGAGCCTGCCGTCGCGAATGAGACAGAACCCAAAAAAGCAGCCATCTCCCAGATATCGCAGCCTTCAAAACCCGCCCCTGCCGCAGCACAGGAGCTTTCGCCAGAAATCGGACCAACGGCACCAGAAACACTCGATGCTACTGCTGAAACAGCCATCACTCCAGAGACTGCAACATCACAGCAGAAACCAGCTCCTGCATCTGTTGAGGCTGCGCAGGAAAATGATAGGCAGAAAAAAGAAATTGTGGTCAGCTCAGAGATGGATGCGGTCATGCAAACGCTAACAGCAAGAGAGAGAGCTGTGATGAGCACATTGATAGCCCACGGTGGCCGGATGACCCAGGCTGAGATCCGCTATGAGACTGGAACACCAAAATCATCCTTAACTGGAATTTTGATCTCATTAGAGCGAAGGAAACTGGTAATCAAGAAAGAATGGGGTAGGACAAACATAATAGAACTTTCAGAGTGGTTTTTGTCCAAGAAGGAACATTCGTAACCCCTTTTTGGACGGATTTCCTGATGGCGTCTGCCACGGTCAATTGTACGTTCGGCGCATATTTTTTATATCGTTCAAAGGATAATATGATCAACCGAGCGAGCAATGGACTGCGTCCTGCCTGTTCGACGAAATGATAGCATGATTGACATTCAGCAATTGGAAAGGAATTAGTGGTTTGATTGAAGATGAAATTCGCGGAAATATCTGGAAAAGCGTCTTTGATAGTCCTGGCTGCAGTCTGCCTTCTGGCAGTCCCTGCGCTTTCGATGCCCATGGGCAATGGACACGGTCAGTTTGGCAATGAGGGGATGTATTCTCCAAATTGTTGCCTCACGCAGAATCTCACGCCGGAAGAGATGAATAACATGACTTTTGGCGAGCTGAAAGAGCTGCAGAGACAGGCAATGAATTGCACTTCCACCTGTCCGCTTAATGCAACGGGCCAGAATATGACTGCAATCTGCGGAAAATCCGGCTCCCGTGACACTGGCAATTGCCAGATGAGAGACGGCGTCATGGGCGGCCTCATGGGCAGATTCATGGGCAAAGACACCATGAGGGACGGATTCATGAATGGCAGGGATGGCAGATGCACACGAGAAGGCTCTAACGGCGGCTGCCCGATGGGCGCAGCATCCGGATGCAATGAAACAAGATCGGGCAGAGCTATTTCCGGCAACAACAGCAGCCGATGCGAAAATGCTGCATGCGAAAATGCTCCACATGAGAGAACCGGAGCCTCTCCGGTCCTGCTGCTAATGGACAATTTGAAGGCAGAAGATCTGAATAACATGACCAGAAATGAGATCAATTCCCTGGTCCAGGAGAAGATGCAGGCGCTGGATAACATGAGCCTCTTTGAAATCACACAACTCGAGAAAAAGAAGATTCAAGAGAGGGACAACATGACCCTCCAGCAGCTAAAAGATGACAGAAGGAATCTGCGGCAGATATCCAGGATCCTGAACTGGGCGAATTCCAGGCACCAAATCACAATGGTATAGTTCCCTCCCAGCCACATAGAAAGGCGGCCAGCTCTCGATTGGAGCCGGCCACTTTTCAAATGGCTGTTATGCAGGAAAATGATCATATAGGGATTTATGAATTAGGAGGAAGTCATGGGACTGTCTGGCAGGCGAGCTTTGATGAAAGATATATGCAGAAAGATTCTATGCATTGGGCTGGCGAGCTTGCTTATTATCGCGCTCTCCAGCATATCTCTGGCCAAGGGAGATGATGAAAAAAGCAGGATTGATCCCGGCAATGATATGGGGCCACAGCATGATGACATGATGCCACCAGAAAATGAGGGCTTTCCAATGGGCATCCCTCAGGAGGTCCTTTATGGCGGTCACGGCTTCGCCCTGAAGGACAATGAGTCCCATATCCTCCGGTTGAAGATCGAGACAATCGTGCCGCTTCAGCCAGGCCAGATCAGAGATCTTCTCTCCTCCAACAAGAGCCTGGAGGAGATCAGCAATGATATCCAGGCCACTGAGGGAGAAGCTGGCGAGAAGACCGTTCGCGGAAGCATGATTTTGGATCGCAGAATCTATCCGCTTGTAGACATCGCCATATCGAGCCCCGGAGATAATACGACATCGCTCAAAGCCAACCTGGCAGACACCAGCCAGCCGACCAGGGCCAATGATACATCGACCATTGGCGGCATTTCGATCATCATCTCACCGTCTGATGGAGGAGACATCGGCAAGGGCAAGCTTGATATCATAAATAATTCAAGAACTGACAGATACTCTGTACTGCTTGATATGGAACCG
>DAONDW010000038.1:0-10107 GCA_035402785.1 Methanothrix sp.
ATAGAAGCATTTATTAAGTATGCATCTCTTAAATAGAACCCTGATTTGATACGATGTATCATAATATATCAGATACTTATTATGCTATGAATAAATGTCTCGTTTTTGTCTCTGGCGATCAGCCAAAGCGCGGGAACGATCGATGCTCTGTGATAAAAAAAAGTACCTGGGGAATGCGAATTGGTAAAGATCACTATTAAGGATCTCTCTTTCAGCTATAACAGTCACAAGATACTCGATGGTCTCAACCTGGTGATTGAGAATTCAGAGGTCTTGAGCCTGGTTGGGCCGAATGGCTCAGGAAAGACCACGCTCATCAAATGCATTGACCGCATAATCAAGCCCAAGGGAAGCATCCTCCTCGATAGCCAGGAGCTTGAGAGGATGAGCCGCCAGGATGTTGCAAAGCAAATAGGGTATGTGCCACAATCCAGTTCCACACCTCTTGCTACAACTGTCTTTGATACCGTTCTCATGGGAAGAAGGCCGCATATCGGCTGGAGGGTTGCAGAATCCGATCTGGACTGCGTGGCAGAGGTTCTGGAGAGGCTTCACCTTGAGGACCTGGCCATGCGCGACTTTTCCCAGCTATCAGGCGGGCAGAAGCAAAAGGTGTTAATTGCCCGCGCCCTGGCTCAGGAGCCTGCAGTTCTCCTGCTGGACGAGCCAACCTCCAATCTGGATATGCTTCATCAATTGGAGGTCATGGAGACTGTGAGCAGCCTTGTCAAGGAAAAGAACATATCTGCTGTCATGGCCATACATGATCTGAATTTAGCAGCTCGCTTTTCAGACAAGCTGGTCATGCTCAAGGATGGCCGGGTCTTTGCAGCCGGAGAGCCCAGGGTACTTCTCACTGAGGACAACATCAGCAGGGTTTACGGAATCGAGGCCAAGGTCATGAATGCAATGGGAAGGCCTTACATAGTTCCCCTGAGATCGCTTGGTGGTGCCACAGCATGCGAGTAGCTGCGTTATGCTGGGCTAGCGACATATCCCTTCTGCTCACGGCTGCTGAGGAGACATCCATTCCAATGCAGGCCTGGGCGGTCTCAAGCCTCAGCGAGGAGAAGCTGCAGGAGTGCATCGGTTCGCTCAATTCTTCTGATGTCATACTGCTGCATCCTGCTCAAAACGATCCTCTCTTCGAGAGCGTTTTTCAAAAGATCGATAAAAGCATCCCGATCATCTCTTTTGGCCTTGACCCTGCTCTGTGGTCGTTCTCCAATGTATCTGGCAAGATCGTCTCAACAGCCAATGCCTATATCCTGTACGGCGGCGTGGAAAACATCATCAGCATGCTTCGCTATATCGGAAGAGAGGTCCTCGGCCAGGACATGCAATATGAGCCGCCGAAAGAGCGCCTCTGGCAGGGCATCTATCATCCCGACAGCGCCTCGGCATTTGCCACTGTTGAGGATTTCTGGCGGTGGCGATGCAGAAAGCATGATCATTGCGTTGGCATACTCTTCTTTCGCACCTACTGGGCCAATGGCGACCTGGGAATTGTCAACAGCCTCATCCGGGAGCTTGAAACGGACGTGGATGTCCTGCCTGCCTTTTGCTTTGGCATGGGTGACAGGGATATTGGAGCCAAATCCAGCGGCCAGGTTGTGCAGGAGTACTTCTCAGGAAAGGTCGATGCAGTCATCAATTTGCAATCCATTTTTCATGCAGGAAGCGTAGACCAGTCAGTTCATGCTTTGAAGGATCTGGACAGGCCAGTTTTTCATCCTCTGACCGTTTACCACAAGAGCATGGAGGAATGGCAGGAGGACATACTCGGCCTCTCCAGCTCCGAGGTTGGCTGGTCTGTGGCCCTTCCTGAATTCGAGGGGCTTATCGAGCCGCTGCTTCTCGGTGTGTCAGCCAAAGACGAGATCAAAGGGGCCATGTACGAATGCCATCAGGTTGTTGACGACCGCCTGCATCGGATCGTCCGGAGGGTCAAGAGGTGGATAACGCTCAGAGACCTGCCTCCTGAAAAGAGAAAGGTGGCTCTCATCCTGCATAACAATCCCTGCGCCTCGGCAGAGGCAACTGTAGGCTCCGGGGCCAATCTCGACACTCTTGAAAGCGTCTCAAGAATCCTGGCAAGCCTGAAAGAGGCAGGCTACAGCATAGAAAACCCTCCTGCCAGCGGAAAGGAGCTGATTTCCATGATCATGGACAAAAAAGCCATATCCGAGTTCCGCTGGACCACAATCGAGGAGATAGTGAAAAAGGGCGGTGCTCTGGCTTTTATGCAGACAGGGGAATACCTGAGCTGGTTTGATTCTCTGCCCATTGACGCAAAAGAGGCAGTCTGCAATGCCTGGGGAAAGCCCCCTGGTGAAGAGAGAGATGGAGTCATGCCCTCAATGGTCTATCAGGGCAAGATGGTGATCACCGGAGTCTCATTTGGAAATGCCATAGTCTGTGTGCAGCCCAAGAGAGGCTGCGCCGGGTCACGCTGCGATGGTCAGGTCTGCCGCATTCTGCATGACCCCCAGATCCCGCCGCCCCATCAATACCTGGCCACATATCACTGGATCGAGGAGGTCTTTGGAGCAGACGTCATGATCCATGTGGGAACACACGGCAATCTGGAATTTCTGCCCGGCAAGTCTGCAGCTCTCTCATCGAGCTGTTTTCCGGATATTGCAGTTGGGGATGTTCCATATCTTTACATTTACAACTCAGATAATCCGCCTGAAGGAGCAATCGCCAAGAGGAGAAGCTATGCAGTCATTGTAGATCACATGCAGACGACTTTGACAAGCTCTGAGACCTATGGGGACTTGAAGGAGCTGGAGGATGCAATCGCCTCCTATAACCAGAGCAAAGCCACTGAAAAAGGGAGGGCTCATGCTCTCGAGCATGTGATCCTCGATTTGCTTGAAAAGACGCGTCTTGCAGAGGAGATGAAGCTGGAGGCTCTGCTCAAGTCGGGCGCATCCTTTGAGAGCATTTTGGCCAAAGCTCATGACAGGATCTCAGAGATCTACAGCACCCAGATTCCAGACGGCATGCACATATTCGGGCAGATTCCCGAAGGCGAAAAGAAGGTAGATCTGATTCATGCGATCCTGCGCTTTGACTCAGAAATGAAGAAGTTCCTGCAAGGACTGCTCGATAAAGAAATCGATGAGAGGGAGCAGGACACTCTCGCAAAGATGTTCATCCGCTCTTTTCTGGCAGCAGATTGCGATGCAGATTCCAATGAAGACTGCGATCCATCCATTTCAATTCTCGGAGACGACCTGAAAAACCACGATGCTTCAGCCATAGCGCTCATGCGGGAAAGGGTTTTGGACCTCTCCAGGAGGATTGAGGCCTCACAGGAGATGAAGAGCCTTTTGCATGGCATGGAGGGCGGATTCATAGAGCCCGGGCCTTCAGGGCTCATCACTCGCGGCAAGCCTGAGGTGCTTCCCACAGGCAGAAACTTCTATTCCCTGGATCCGGCAACTGTTCCCAGCAAGGCAGCCTGGCGTGTTGGCAGAAAGCTCGCATATCTGCTCATCAAGAAGTATCAGGAGGAGAAAGGCCGGATTCCCGAAAACGTGGCCATGTACTGGATGGCAAGCGACATCATGTGGGCTGAGGGCGAGCAGCTTGCTCAGATGCTGTTCCTGCTGGGCGTCGAGCCCGTCTGGAAAGGCGGGCGGGTGACAGGCTACCGGGTGATGAGTCTCGATGAGCTGAAAAGGCCCAGAATCGATGTCACAGTCAGAGCAAGCGGCATCACTCGTGACTGCTTCTTTGGCTGCATTGAGCTTCTCGACTCCGCAATCCAGGAGGTGGCAGCTCTCGACGAGCCTGCTGAGATGAATTATCTGAAAAAGCACCAAGCTGCATCATCCAATAGGGCCTCCGAAGGGAAGGGCGGTCTCGCACGCATCTTCGCGAGCAGGCCTGGGACTTATGGCAATGGCGTCAACCTTGCTGTTTATGCCTCAGCCTGGAAGGATGAAAAGGACCTCAACGATGTCTTTATGCAGTGGAACAGCTATGCCTATGGCAAGGGAGTCTTTGGAGAAGAAGCGCCGAATGCCCTGGCTCGCCAGTTGAAGAGCGTGGACCTGACTTTCAACAAGACAGTCACTGATGAATACGACCTCCTGGGCTGCTGCTGCTACTTCGGGACATATGGCGGCCTGACGAGCGCTGCCCGTGAGCTTTCCGGGCACGAGATCTCCACATACTACGGAGACACCAGGGACCGGGAGAACGCAGACATCAGGACGCTCGCTGAAGAGGTGCGGCGTGTGGTGAGAACGCGCCTTCTCAATCCCAAGTGGATCGAGGGCATGAAGCGGCACGGCTACAAGGGAGCAAGCGACATCTCCAAGCGCGTGGGAAGGGTCTATGGCTGGGAGGCCACGACCAGAGAGGTCGATGACTGGATCTTCGATGACATCGCAAAGACCTTCATCATGGATGAGGAGAACCGCAGGTTCTTCCAGGAGAATAATCCGTGGGCAATGGAGGAGATGGGGCGGCGGCTTCTCGAAGCCAGCTCCCGCGGCCTGTGGAAGGCTGACCAGGAGGTTCTGGATGCCCTGAAAGCCAGCTATCTGGAGATCGAGGGCTGGATTGAGGACAAGATGGGCGAGACCGAGGGCAGCTTTCAGGCAGGCAGCATCGATGTGCTGCCCTCTGAGCATGCGAGCGAGCACGCAAAGCGCTGGAGGGAGAAGATCTCTCAGGAATGATTGGACATGCCTTCCACAAATGCGCAGATCTCCTTGAGGACAGTCGGATCGTCAAGCCAGACGCCGCTCTCCCGGTTGGCCTCTGTTCCGCCTTTTGTGAGATTGGCAGAGGCGATTATGGCCTCTCTTCTGTCGATCATGTAGATCTTGGCATGTAGCCCAGGAATATGCCCGATCTCGCCCCTCAGGAGACGTACCTCCTCTGAAATGTCATCGCTCAAACCCATCGAATAGTCGGCTTCGCAGCCTCTCATGAACACACGCAGCCTTCCACCGCGGCGGGAGAAGCGGCTCAATGGGGCATCCAGCTTCTCCCAGGTTGACCTTTTTATCCATGGGGATACTATCACTATCTCCCATTCGGCCCTCTCAAGCATCTGTCGGAGCCTGTCCTCGAAGGTGTACCATTTCAGGGATGGGATGGTTCCCAAAAAGAGTGCTCCCGGATTGTTCCTTCGGTTTTTTGAGAGGTTTTCCTCCAGTAGCTGCAGGCGCTCGGCTGAGGCATATCTTTGCGACTGCTTGACCAAAGACAGCTCATGCTCCAGATCAAGAGCCCTCTCCCTGTACTTGAGCAATTGTGCATAGTCATGCTGCAGCCGGTCTATGCTGTCCTCTTTCTCTCGCAGCCTGTTTCTTCCACGCTCTATTTTGTTTTGAAGTGCCATGCAGCTTTCCTGAAGCCTCTTGCTTTTGCTTTCCTGGAGCTGGATGATGGACAGGGAAAATATCGCCAGTGCTAAAAAGACAAGCCAGACAAGATACCCTTCCATTGCTCACCACGATCCAATAATATTTTTCTCTCGCAAGTTATATAAAGATAACGTGATTGATATGATATTCATCATCAATTATCTCAAATCCCAACAAATTCCAAATCTCAAATTTCAAGCTTTCTGCTCTGGCATATTCCACGTTGATGTTAAAAATTGTCTATTTCTATAGAATAACGATCGATATGCACGCTGAAATGATGCATAACTTTAAATAGCCCGGAACGGATTAGAAAAACCCGGAAGATATCGTGCATCAGTCAATTATTCTGGTGGATGATCTCATAGACGTGCGGCAAATTGATGAGGATCTAACGGGATTCGTATGCTGCATTCTGCAGTCAATGGTGATTTCGTGCCAAAAATAAAAAGTGAGGTATCAAAAAATTATGACTATTGAAAAATACCATCGTCCGCTTCTCTTCTATATCCTGGCGACGGCAATTCCCTGGTCGTTCTGGCTGGCGGCAGCCTACCTGAGCCATATCACTCCAACAAATCAATATCTCAGAGCGGCAGTTGGCATTTTGGGCGTAATTGGGCTATTTGCTCCCATGTTCATCGCATTCCGGTTGATCTGGCCGGACGCTGAAATGCGCAAAGACCTAAAAAGCAGAATCATCGGCCTGAAGGGCGTCAAGCCGGTTTATCTCATTATCACCTGTTTTTTGATGCCTGCCAGCATTCTCCTGGCCCAGGCGATATCCCTTCTTTTCGGCTACAGCGCAGATCAGTTCAGTCTATCGAGCATGTCATCTTTCTCAGTCGGGATCTTTCCCGGATGGTTCCTGCTCTTTTTAGCGCCACTTGTGGAGGAGCTGGCCTGGCACTCTTACGGCACCGATTCTCTGCGGCAGAGGATGAGCCTTCTCAAGGCCTCACTGCTGTTCAGCATATTCTGGGCATTCTGGCACATGCCCCTATCTCTGATAAAGGACTGCTATCAGAGCAATGTGGCTGAGATGGGGCCGCTGTACAGCCTCAATTTCATAGTCAGCATGATTCCCTATGTGATCCTGATGAACTGGCTGTACTACAAGACCAACAGAAGCATACTTGTCGCAATTGTCCTTCACATCACGGCAGGCTTCTTCAATGAGGCATTCAATACCCATCCCGACAGCAAGATCATCCAGACGGGACTATTGCTGGTGCTGGCGGTTTATTTGATCATCAGGGAAAAGGACTTCTTCCTGAAAAGGGAATACATGGAGGAATCAACGTAACCTTTTTTGCCCTGCGCAGCCTGAAACCAGGATGGCTTTGAGCCAGGGCATTACAAAAAAACCCGGGAATCGGTAAATACAATTCTCAATAATACTTATAATAATTTTTTTATAACAATATTCTTAATAGCTTTTATAATGTCTTTTATAACAACATTTTAATAATATTAATAACGTTTTTTAAAAACAATATTTTTAATATCATTTAAAAACATTTTAATGACATTCTTTTGGTCGATCCAAAGGGAAATGCCAGAGAACTTCTTTCCTCTGGCAGGTTTTTCTTCACTGTACTGCGCTCTTGACCTCGTCCACGATCTTGTCGAGGATGCTCTTCTCCTTTTCCTTCTCCGGCTGCCTGCTCCTCTTGGTCTCTCCAAACTCAACAGCAAGGGCCTCCAGGAGCTCTTTTTGCTTTTCTGTGAGAGCTGAAGGCGTTTTTATGTTGACCTTGACATGCAGGTCGCCTGAGCCCATGCCCTGAAGCCTGGGCATTCCCTTTCCCCTCAGCCGGAAGATGGTTCCAGACTGCGTTCCCGCAGGCACCTTCATCTTGGCGCGGCCTGTGAGGGTAGAGACCTCGATCTCAGCGCCCAAAGCAGCCTGAGTGAAGCTGATGGGAGTCTCGGTGAGCAGATCACTGTCTACCCTCTGGAACTTGGGATGGGGCATGACGTTCATGATCACGTAAAGGTCGCCCTTTTCGGCGCCCTGATCCCCTGCGTCTCCCTGGCCTCGCAGCTTCAGGTGCTGGCCGTCGTCAACTCCCGCCGGGATCTTGATGTTGATCTTGCGGTTCTTTCTCACGCGCCCGGATCCGCCGCAGTCTCCGCACGGGCTTGAGATGATCTGGCCCCTGCCTCCGCATTTGGGGCATGGCGAGGTTGTGACCATCTGGCCGAAGGGCGTGTTCTGAGCACGGGTGACCTGGCCTGAGCCGTGGCAGTTTCCGCAGACGCTTGGGCTTGTGCCAGGCTTTGCGCCGCTTCCGTGGCACGTCATGCAGTTTTCAGTGCGCGGAACCTCGATTGTGGATTCCATTCCTGAAGCAGCCTGCTCAAGGCTGATGTTGATATCATAGCGCAGGTCCCGGCCACGGGCAGGCCCGCGGCTTCTTCCTCCGCCTCCGAAGAACATGTCGAAGATGCCGTCTCCGCCACCGCCTCTCGCTCCACCGCCGCCGAAGCCAAAGCCCCTCAGCAGGTCCTCGAAGTTGACACCCCGGAAGATGTCCTCCTGCGAGTACTGGCTGTTGATGCCTGCATGGCCGAACTGATCGTACTTCTGCCTCTTCTCAGGATCGGACAGGACAGCATAGGCCTCGGAGATCTCCTTGAACCGCTCCTCAGCATCAGGTGCGTCCGACCGGTCGGGATGATACTTCATGGCGAGCTTGCGGTAAGCTCCCTTGATGTCCTTCTCGCTCGAATCCTTGGCGACTCCCAAGACCTCGTAGTAGTCCTTCTTGTCCGGCATAGCGTGCTCAGTTCCTCAAGTTCCTTGCTCTTTATCTCTCTTGATGCCCTTACTTCTTGTCGTTTACAACTTCGTAGTCGGCATCAACCGTCTGATCAGACTTCCCCTGCCCGGAGGTCTGCTCTGATCCGGCGCTCTGTCCCTGCGAAGCCTGCTGCTTTTGAGCAGCCTCTGCAGCCTTCTGATACATTGCAGCAGACAGCTCATAAATGGAGTTCTGCAGGGCCTCGGTCTTGGCCTTGATCTCCGAGATCTCGCCGCCCTTCTGGGCGTTCTTGAGGTCGTCAAGGGCCTTTCCAATCTTTTCCTTCTGCTCAGCAGTGGCCACGTCGCCTGCATCTTTGAGCATCTTCTCAGAAGCATAGATCAGCGAGTCTGCAGCATTCTTGACCTCGATCTCTTCCTTTCTCTTCAGGTCGTCTGCAGCGAAGCGCTCGGCATCCTTGATCTTGGCATCGATCTCGTCCTTGCTCAGCTTATGAGGAGCAGTGATCGTCATGTTCTGCTCTTTCTTTGTGGCCAGATCCTTGGCTGACACATGGATGATGCCGTTTGCATCGATATCGAATGCAACCTCGATTTGCGGAATGCCGCGCGGAGCCGGCGGAATGCCTACGAGAGTAAACCTTCCAAGCGATACGTTATCCTTTGCCATGGGCCTTTCACCCTGCAGAACATTGACCTCAACGCTTGTCTGGTTGTCTGCAGCAGTGGTGAATATCTGGCTCTTTCTGGTTGGAATTGTGGTATTCCTCTCGATGAGCTTGGTTGTGACTGCTCCCAAAGTCTCAATGCCTAAAGAGAGCGGTGTCACATCGAGCAACAGCAGGTCCTTGACCTCTCCGCCCAAAACGCCAGCCTGAATGGCCGCGCCCATTGCCACGCACTCCATTGGGTCCACACCGCGCTCGATGTCCTTTCCCATGAAGCTCTTTACGAACTCCTGGACCACAGGCATCCTCGTTGGGCCGCCTACCAGAATGATCTTGCCGATGTCTGACTTCTCAAGCTTGCTGTCCCGCAGAGCCTGAGTCATGGGGCCGCGGCACCTCTCCAGCACGTCTGAAATCAGCTCTTCAAGCTTCGAGCGCGTGAGTGTCATCGTCAGATGCTTGGGCCCGCTTGCGTCAGCAGTGATGTATGGCAGGTTGAGGTTTGTCTGAATCACGCTGGAAAGCTCAATCTTTGCAACCTCTACAGCCTCTCTCAGCCTCTGCATGGCCATGGAATCGCGTCTCAGATCTATGCCGGACTCCTGCCGGAATTTGTCCAGGACGTAATTTGTCAGCCTCTCGTCCATGTCCCTGCCGCCAAGCTGGGTGTCGCCTGATGTGGAGCGAACCTCGAAGACGCCCTCGCCAATCTCCATGATTGTGACATCAAGCGTACCGCCTCCAAGATCAAAGACCAGGATCTTGTGCTCTCCGACCTTGTCCAGGCCAAACGCAAGAGCCGCGGCTGTGGGCTCATTGATTATGCGAACTACCTCAAGTCCTGCAATGGTTCCTGCATCCTTCGTCGCCTGTCTCTGATTGTCGTTGAAGTATGCCGGAACTGTGATCACAGCTTTGTCCACGGTATCTGCAAGATAGGTCTCGGCATCAGTTTTGATCTTGCGCAGGATCTGAGCTGATATGTCCTCAGGGCTGTACTCCTTCCCAAAAACCTTGACCTTGTAGTCCGTGCCCATCTTTCTTTTGATGCCTGTGATGGTGCCGTCCGGATTTGTGACAGCCTGTCTTTTGGCTGGCTCTCCTACAAGCGCCTGGCCATCCTTGGTGAAGGCCACGTAGGATGGAAAGGCCTTGCCGCCGATGCTTGTACCCTCTGCACTGGGAATAATTGCTGGCCGGCCACCGATCAGAACTGCAGCCGCCGAATTGCTGGTTCCAAGGTCAATGCCGATAATTTTTGACAAGATCTCATCTCCTGAAT
>DAONDW010000039.1:0-9969 GCA_035402785.1 Methanothrix sp.
GCGATACCGGCACCGGCTACGATGGCAGTCACAAGGCTTCTCAACTGCGGTATCTGATAGACTATGAGCATCATGCCTATGATGTAAACTGTGGCTGAGAACAGCCTGCGTATCATGAGCTGCATGGTGTCGTCAATCTTCATCTGCACCTTGGCAACAGCTCTGGGGATATAGTGCACCAGCATGCGGTCAGTTATGCGTGCAGACGAGCGGGTCAGCAGCGCAATTATTATTATAAAAATTATGTTCAGTAAAATTGAGGTGATGTCTATGTCGCTGATGGCATTGGCCATGATCTGAATGAAAATCAGATCGACATGCCTTCCGGTATATGAATCCACAGTGCGCTGCATCCAATCTGCCAGTAGGACCGGATCCGTCATGCTTGCCACAGCAGTAAGGTTCATCAGTGCCTGGATGGAAATCGAATACTTAAACATTTCCTGAAGGCAGAATCACAACCAGGCAAAATCAAAAAATGAAAAATTTTATAAATTAAAGATAATATCCCGCCAAACTAAAGCCAAAGCGGGATGATGTCTTCATTTCCTGACATAACGAGTGCCAGCAGAGCTAGCAGGGCTGCCTGGCAGAGTGCCAAAAAAGCCCAGCATGCTCAGAAAGCCCGGCAGGCCTCATTTTTTCAGGGCCTTGACACGCTCAAATATCTGCTTCATGGTGTCTTCATTGCTCTCTGTGAAGCTGAAGGGCGAGCTTGTGAATGGCTGGAAATAAATTGGCACATCATCGAGCCTGTAGAATGTGCCATCGCATTCCATCGAGTCTATCACTCCAGGGATCACAACGTCAGAGAGCATTGTTGTCGGACATGGCGCGATGTCGATGCAGGCCACGGGAATCTCGGCCAGATACTCTGCACAGCTTGCAGGAAAATGAGACACGAGGTCTGCACAGAGGATGAATGCAGCATCCACATCCCTCTCTCGAAGCAAATCCACTGCCGTGTACTCTCCAGGATTGTAGCGGGGATAGCCGCGTGAGAAGTCCAGCCCGAAGGGAAAACCATAGAGATATGAGGCAATCTGGTTGAAGCCTGCCACATTGCAGTGCCCTCGAAGGGCTCCGATGATGAACTTGGTGTGGGCGTTCAGTTCCTTGACGAGGTTGAATGCAACTTCCGCATTTCGGTGCTTGCCATAGGACGAGGCAATGCCCAGCCCCACGTAAATGGCCCCGAACTTGCAGCCTTTCATCAGCTCCAGCATCTCCTCCATCTGGGATATGGGGACGCCGGTGATCTCCTCCACTATCGGATTTGGCCTCTTGCCGTGCAAAAGCGTGAGAAGCGCAGACATCAGCTCGTGGTCTGTGTTGGGCTTGAGCTGAATATGCATGTCAGAGTTCTCTGCAGTTATGCTCTTTCTCGGATCAACTGTGATCACAGTTCTGTCAAACCTTCCCCTTCTCGTCCAGTGGCCGCGCGGATAGACTGCATAGCGTGACATGTGCCTTGGCATCGATTCCAGGGGATTTGTGCCCCAATAGACAGTCAGATCTGCCCTGGACTTGCTCTGACCTGCTGTTGCACCAACGCGCCCGGCCTCCTGGATTCCCATGGCAGTCGGCCCGTGGCATACTGTGGAGTTGGAGTCCACAACTGCACCCAAAAACTCTGCCAGATGCAGTCCGACCTCCATGGCCTCGCAGGATGTCTCGCTGCCCATGAATATCAGAGGGCGGCGGGCTTTGACAAGCATCTGTGCAGCCTTCTCTATGGCCTCATTCCAGGCGACAGGCCTGACAGCTCCATTTTCCCTGATTGTGGGCTCTCGAATCCTGTGACTGGAGACTACCTCCTGAAACTTCGCATTTCCCATCTTGCAGGCATTCCTGACTGTGATACTGTCAGTCGAAAGATCAACCTGTATGTCGTCGCAGGATGCACCACACACCGGACAGACTATATTCCTTGCAGACATCACTTCGCCCTCCGGTAAAGCTTGTTGACAAGGTCTGAAGCACCGAGAACCTCCTCGGCTGTGGCCTCGGCCAGCACTGGTGAGCCCTTGTAGAGTGGCGAGCCTGTCGAGAAGGTCTGCGGGTCCACAACCACATTCGCCCAGATGGCGCGGGGCATGAAGATATGCCCAGGGCACAGAGACTCTTCGGCACAGGCAAAAACCGCTACCTTGCGCTTGCCGTCCATTGTGGAAATCGACACCTTTTGAGGAGAGCCCATGGCCTCAAAGTCTGCCGGGTTCATGCTGCAGACAGCGCATTCCTCTGTGTAGTCCTCGGTCAGCTTGTTTCCGCCTTTGGCAAGCCTTCCTTCGTTTATTGTGCTCCCGGTATTCAACAGAAATTTGGTCATGCCTTCAGACCTCCCTCTCGTAGAGAGTGCCTTTTGGATTTTTTCCAAGCGCGTAGTCTCCAGTATACTTTATAAAACGCCCTTCAAGCTGCATCTCGCCTAGCTTCGGATCTGCAAGCTTCGGGTTTTCCTCCCGTGCTACCTCCACAAAGCCGGGCGAGCACTGCTTGATCCCTTTGCAGACTGCGATCACGCCACCGTTCATCTCAGCCCCGACTGCTCGAATGGCAGAGCCCCGGACTATGATCCGCCCGCCGCTCTGGCGAATGCCGCAGAAGTTCTCCACGTCTCCTGCGACCATTATCTGGCCACCCACAAGCCCTCCGCCAAGCTGGCTTCTTGCATTTCCGTCGATTGTGATCTGTCCGCCTGTCATGCCCCGCCAGCTTCCGCGATAGGCGCATCCGACATGATCTCCGCAGTTTCCTCCAATGTGCAAGAGGCCTCCTTTCATCTCCCTGCCAGACCAGGAGCCAGCATCGCCCTTGACGAAGATGCTTCCTCCTGCCATCTCTGCTCCAAGATGCATGCCAGCCGATCCGGAGATCTCGATTGAACCTGCCTTCATCTCCTGGCCGATGCGCTTTACCCTTGAGACATCTCCCTCGATGATGATTTGCGTCTCCTGAGAAGATGCCCCGGAAGATGCTGATGCCTGCCAGTAGCCACGAACCTCAACATCGAAGAATTCAGAAAGAGGCAGCTTTGAGGCACCCTGCCAGACGATGAGCCTCTCGATCTCCTCTTTATTCTTAGCAGCAAAGACATCAGGCCTGATGACCTCTGCCTCAACCATGATCCCAATCTTGCCTTTGGTTGTCAAAAGAATATCCACCATTCTCCTCACCTCCTGACCAGGGCCTCAGCCTCTAAGGGCCTGTTGACTGAGATTGCCACAGGATTTTTCAGGTACTTGTCAGGCACAGGATAGTTGGCAAAGCCCACTGTGTAGTACTTGAACCAGTCTTTGACGTCTGCCAGCATATCCTTTTCGAGGTCTTCATCCACAAACGGCCTGCAATAAAATCTCCTGCCCTCAGTCACTGATACTATCTCTCCATTTCTCGCAATGATCTGGCCGTCCTTGATTGTATAATCCGGGCGTGAGAGCTTTGCAGTCAGGGCTTTGGTATCATTTGTGTCCAGGCTTGACGGGTCGATGTCGTAGATGGTCACATCTCCGTCAGCCCCCAGGCCCAGATGGCCCTTCCTGTAGGCCATGCCTATGGTTCTGGCAGGATTGGCGCGGGTGATGATTGCAATTTCGTAAAGAGAAAGCTGCCTGTCCACGCCGCCAAGTGTTGACTTGTCGTAGGCCCATTTGTGGCACTCCTTGGCTGTATCGTCTCTGGCCTTTCTCGACATTAGCCATGTGAGCACCTGCGGATACTGGGTGAATATTCCGCCATTGGGATGATCAGTGGTCATGATGGTCTTCCAGGGATCGTCTATCAAAAGCAAAACCTCAAGGCCAATGGCCCACTGCACAGCATGCACTGGGCTGCTCTTCATATAAACCAGGGATAGGACTCCTGAGCCGCATTCCAGCTCGACGTCCGTGTTGGACCACTTCTGGCCTGTGAGCATGTAGAGGTCGTGCTGAGCCGGACCGTCGCCTGTCATCGTTGTGGCCGGGCCGAATGGAACTGAACCGCTGTCTATCACCACATCGTCAACCTGATTGATGTATTTCGCCAGGTCGGCTGCTCCTGAAGTGAAGTCTCTCCAGGATGAGCCTCCGTAGGCGCTGAACTGGGCATGAGCCAAATAGACCGTCTGCCTTCTTCGAGCATTCTCTTTTGTCTCAGCCCACAGGAGGTCGGACTTGTTCTTTGCACCAATTCCTGCGGGAATCATGAGCGAGTCCCTGGCGATCTGCCAGTTGCCAGGATGGCCCAGGTTATTTGCATGCAGATGCAAAGACATTGGCAGGCCCAGCATCTCATTGACCTCTGCAAGGCCGCGGATGATCTCTCTCGGAGTGACCTCGAAGTGGATATTCGGCTCGTCCAGGCCGTGAATGTTCTTGGCCCAGCCCCAGTTCTCGACGCCTGCCGGGTTGACGCATTTTATGCCGTAGGCCTTGTGAGTTCTCATCATCCAGGCCACGTAGGCTGCTGCCTTCTCGATGTCTCCCTCTTTGAGGTACCTCATGACAAACCAGTTGTTGCCCATCACCATGTAGGCGCCCATATCAAGAATCGGTGTGGAGCGCATCTCTTCATGGGTGTGGCGTGCCTCCAGAGGCGGCATGGCAGCCTCGAAGACCGTGGTATAGCCCATGGCTGCATAATCGTAGCCCTGCTTGTAGACAGATGGAACTGTGTATCCGCTGCCTGAGTGGGTGATAGCAGTCTTTGCCCGGACGGACTTGTAGTGATCCTCAGGGCGCATTGAGCGGCCTGCATTGACCTTTGCACCAGCCACATGAGAGTGAGAGTCAACGCCACCAGGCATGACTGTCTTTCCTGATGCGTCTATTACAATCGCATCTCTCTGCTGTGCTGCTGTGAGGCTGGAGACCACCTTTCCGTCTCTGATGAATATGTCTTTGACATCTCCATTTATTCCATTGAGGGGATCGAAGACATGACCATTCTTGATAATCATAGTACCAGCAGTTGCAGTTGCGGCCATTTCAGGCCACCTCCTTTCGCACGAGCCATATGGCCTCCACAGGGCAGATCATGCTGCAGGTGGCACAGGAGCCGCAGACCTCCTGGTTGACCACTTTGACTGTGCCATTCAGGACTTCCAGAAGCGGTTTTTCATCCAGCTCATTGAGATGGCCGGCTGCCAGATAGGGATCGAATGTGGCATTGACCGGGCAGGCAATGACGCAGTTGCCGCAGCCCAGACATGCTTCTTCGTCTGTCATGATGACGGACGTCAGAGTTGGTCTGGCTGAATAGGCATTCAGTTTCTTCAAGAATGCATTCTTTGCCTTTATCTCAGGGATGATTTCGGTCTTTGTGACTTTAATGGCTGCCACCGGGCAGGCCTTTTCGCATGCACCGCAATAGATGCAGGCATCCTTTCGGTGGGTCACCTTCTCGACGATCTCTCCGGGTTTGCCATCTCTATTGAAAAGGGCATTGGCCGGACAGGTGTGAACGCATGTCCTGCAGGCCTGGCAGACATTGTCGTCTCTTGAGAACTCGCCAGCAAATGGCTTTTGGAAGGATATGGCACCGGCTGGGCAGACCTGGGCACACCAGCCGCAGTGAACGCAGCGGTTTTGGTCGATCACAGTCTTTCCTTCGACCTTGAGAGTGCCGTCCTCTGCCAGGTGCCTATCCCTGATCTCTATGGCTGACTGGGGACAGATCTCAACGCACAGCCCGCAATGCACGCACTTATCGTTCACAGTGGTTGCCTGCACTGCAACGCTCAGGTAAGACGGGTCCTTTTCAGCTTTGCCAGCAGTCCTCAGCTCCAAAGCCCCTGTCGGGCAGACGCGAGCACACAGAGCACATAGAGCGCAAGCTCCGCTTTTCTTCTTTTCAATGAATTCCTTATCGATCAGCCCCCGGGCCACGGCTCCAACCGAGCCTATGATCAGTTCTTCCTTGGGGCAGACCGCGACGCATGATCCACAGCCGATGCACTTATCCGGCAGATAGACATGCTGTTTGTCATCTCTGGATTCGAGCAATACCTCTCTCATCAGACACCCTGCCTGAAGTTGTAGGTGGAATGAGATGAGATAAAGATGTTTGCATGGCAGGAGCATTGTGTGAAAAATGACTTCTGCAAGCTCTTAATTCTTGAGAGAGCTTGTCTATTGTTAACCTCAAAGCAGGCATGATCTGATGGAGGTCTATGATGAGGTCACAAAGGCTAAATACAGAGGTATCATAGGTGGGAAATCGTTTTTCGGAGGAACACTAAGTGATCTCTGAGGTGGCTGGACAGTATAATGCGCAAGAACTGGAGAACCGGATCAGATCGTTGTGGGAGAAAGAAGATACCTACAGGAAGGTCAGACAACTTCGTGTGGGCGGCAAGAAGTTCTTTTTCGTGGATGGACCGCCCTACACCACAGGGCGCATTCATCTGGGAACCGCCTGGAACAAGGTTATCAAGGACTCGGTATTGCGTTACAAGTCCATGAACTGCTTCGAGGTTAAAGACCGGGCAGGCTGGGATATGCATGGCCTGCCAATTGAGGTCAAGGTTGAGGAGTCCTTCGGCTTTAGAAGCAAAAAGGACATCGAGGCCTATGGTGTTGACAAGTTCATAGAAAGGTGCAAGGAGTTCGCTCTGCGGCAAAAAGATGACATGACAGCTCAGTTCAAGATCCTCGGAGCATGGCTGGACTGGGAAGATCCCTACATGACACTCAAGAACGAATATCTTGAGGCCGCCTGGTGGACCCTCAAAAAAGCGCATGAGCACAACCTCCTGGAGAGGGGACTTCGTGTAGTCAACTGGTGCCCGCGCTGTCAGACCGCAATCGCAGACTCTGAGGTTGAATACTGGGATGAGACAGACTACTCAATCTACGTGAAGTTCCCTGTCATCGGAGAGGAGAATACCTTCATAGTAATCTGGACGACGACTCCATGGACCATTCCTGCAAACGTGGCTGTGGCTGTCAATCCGACGTTCCAGTACTCGAAGGTCAGGGCCTGGAAGGATGGCCTGCCGGAAACGCTCATCATGGCCTCGGATCTCGTGGAATCGGTTCTCAAGACTGGCCGCTATCAGGATTATGAGCTTCTTGGAGTGCTGTCTGCCAAGCAGATGCAGGAGCTGAAATACAGCCATCCGCTTGGTGACATGGTTCCCAGGCAAAAGGAGATAGTGCACGGCGTTTATGCTGCGGACTTCGTGGCTGCAGAGAACACAGGCTGCGTGCACATCGCACCTGGCCACGGCCTTGAAGACTACGAGCTTGGGCTTGACCATCACCTGGAGATATTCTGTCCAGTTGGCGAAGACGGACGCTATACAGAGCAGGCCGGAGCGAAATATCAGGGCCTGTATGTCAAAGAGGCAGACACCGAGGTCATAGCCGATCTTGAGGAGAAGGGAAAGCTTCTAGCCCAGGGACGGCTCGCGCACCGATATGGCCACTGCTGGCGCTGCAAGACTCCAATCATATTCATAGCCACAAGCCAGTGGTTCCTGAGGATATCCGACCTTCGAGACAAAATGCTCGATGAGGTCGCCCGCGTGACCTGGTATCCTGAGTGGGCCGGGTCTGCAAGATTCTCTGACTGGATCAACAACGCACGCGACTGGTGCATCTCCAGGCAGAGGTACTGGGGAATTCCCCTTCCAATCTGGACCTGTCCTGCCTGCGGGCACATGGAGGTAATAGGCACTGCATCTGAGCTAGAGGCTCGATCCGGGCAGAAGCTCGTGGATCTGCACAGGCCCGACGTGGATTCAGTGCTCTTGAATTGTCCGTGCGGCGGAAAGATGAAGCGCTCACCGGATGTGTTTGATGTCTGGTTTGATAGTGCTGTAGCATCCTGGGCAACTCTTCATTTCCCAGGTCAAGAGAAGGATTTCAACGAATGGTGGCCTGCCGACTTCATCACCGAGGGACATGACCAGACGCGCGGCTGGTTCTATTCGCAGCTTGGCGCAGCAATGGTCTCATTTGGAAGGGCTCCCTACAAGAGCGTTCTCATGCATGGATTTACCCTGGATGACCAGGGCAGAAAGATGTCCAAGAGCATAGGAAACATAGTGCAGCCTGAGGAGGTAGTCCAGAAATTCGGAGCCGATATCCTGCGGTTCTACGTTTTGGGTGCCAATGCACCCTGGGAGGATCTGCACTTCTCCTGGGATGCAGTTGAGAACACCTCTCGCATGCTCAATATATTCTGGAATGCCTATCGTTTTGCTCTGCCGTACATGGTCCTGGACAAGTTCGATGCGAGGAAAGCGGACCTGTCACAGTACGAATCGAGCCTGAGGCTCGAGGATCGCTGGATTCTCTCTCGCATCAACAGCCTGGTTGAGGATGTCACAGAGGAGATGGACGGCTTCCAGCTTCATAGAATCGTGCGCTCCATATCCGACTTCATACTCGAGGACCTCTCACGCTGGTATATTCAGTTGATCAGGCCCCGCACCTGGGTTGAACAGGATGATCCTGACAAGCTGGCTGCCTATGCCACCATCTATGAGGTGATGGTCAAGCTGTCCAGGCTCATGGCTCCATTCACGCCTTTTCTCTCTGAGTCGATTTACCAGAATCTGGTAAGAGGTCTGGACGCTGGTGCTCCTCAGTCGGTGCACATGTGCGACTGGCCGAAATCGGATAAGGCGAGAATAGACAAGCGTCTGGAGGCGAGCATGGATCTCGTGCGAGAGGTATCAATGGCAGCATCAAACGCCAGGCAGAAGGGAGGACGCAAGCTGCGCTGGCCGGTTTCAGAGGTTGTCATCTCTCCAGCCAAAGAGGCGGTGGATCTCGACGGCCTGGACAGCGTGCTGCGCGGCCAGACCAATGCCAAGAAGATCACAGTCCTCTCCCCAGGCGAAAAACCCAGGATGGACCTGGAGCTGGCAGCAGTTCACAGGAAGATCGGACCGGTTTACAAGGGCGAGGCCAGGCAGGTCGTTTCGGCCATATCCGAGGCGGACCCATTTGATGTTAAAAAGCAACTGGACGCTGGAGGCGAGGCGACGATTTCTCACGCAGGAAAGGATTACAGGATCACATCAGAGATGGTGCAGATCAAGGAGCTGCCGCCCGCGAATTTGCCTGCAGCCGAGTTCTCACGAGGCTACGTGTATGTGGACATCACTCTCACGCCTGACCTGGAGTCTGAGGGCTATGCCAGAGAGATCATTCGCCGCGTTCAGGACATGCGAAAGGAGCTGGACCTGAGAGTTGAGGATCAGATCAAGGCCATTGTTGACATCGAGAGCAAGCCCATCCTGGACCTTGCACTCTTGAAGAAGGACCACATAGCAGGAGAGGTGCGCGCAGGGCAATTCCAGCTTGGCCTCGGATTGAAACTGACAGGCAGGCTGGTCAAGGACTGGGATATCGAAGGCATATGTGTGAGAATCGGAATAGACAGATTGGAAAAGGAGAACTGAGGCGAGAAGCAAAAATATTTTGGTCGCCGGGGTTTTATAAGATGAGCGCAGAAGACAACATGATGGAGGCGCCAGTTCCCGTAAGGGTCAAAGGAGTATACATAGCTGAATCAGAGGGAAACTCGCCAGCACCAGTAGTGCTCCTGGAGGATGACAGGGACAGGATAGTGCCCATTTTCGTGGGGCTATCTGAGGCCATATCCATTCATCATGCGCTTTCTGGGGAGCTGTCTCCGCGCCCGATGACCCATGATCTTTTTATTTCTGTCCTGGAATTTCTCTCAGCCAGCATCACCAATGTGCTCATCGACGACCTGGATTCAGGCATCTACTACGCCCGGCTCACCATCAAGAGCGATGAAAAGCAAAGCGAGATAGATGCCCGTCCAAGCGATTGTCTGGCCCTGGCTTTACGAAGCCGGGCACCAATCGAGGTGCAGGAGAAGGTCGTGGCTGAATCAAGCATCAGCAAGAGCGATATGGAGAGGCTGACCAGCATCGAGAATTATCTTCAATAGGGACACGAATGATAAAGGCGCAGCGTTCGACTTCAGAGTGCGGCGAATGCCATT
>DAONDW010000040.1:0-6573 GCA_035402785.1 Methanothrix sp.
CACCCCATGTAGCATATATGAACAGGGTATATAAATAACAGCCTATTGTAGATTCACGACCGCCCCGATGTCTGTACGGATAAAATCATCAGAACCATAATGAGAAAAGTCAGCGCAATCCTCATAAGATATTTTTATTGAATGCAATTATAAATTTCCTTTGGTATCCGTAAATATGGATGATCGATGCGGCCCCATCTAAGATTCCCTGTGGATGATTATCAAAAGAATAAATACCAGAAAGTACATCCCATCATCTAGGAAAGGATCTATTCATGCGCCAGACAGCTGCCTGCCTGATCATACTACTATTCGTCGGCATCCTTATCGCTCCGGCCCAGTCCGCCGTGTGCTCGGAGGCCGGCACTATCATCCGCGATACGATTCGGAATAGGGACGGATTGCTCGTCATCTACAACAATTGGACCATGGATACCGTAGCCGTGCTTACTGGCAGGTGGGACAGGCCCGGGGTTGCAGTCTATCTGCAGACCGAGGATGCCCTAGAGATCGACGGCATGAACTAATATCAAAAAAGATGAATCATACAACTCTGTATCCTGCATCTTCCACAGCCTTCTTCAGCCCGTCAATTGAGACTTTTGCAGGGTTGTAATTCACATACGCGGTCTTCTTCGCCAGGTCTACCTTTGCACTGCTGACGCCTTCAAGCCCGGACAAAGCCTTCTCTACAGCACCAGAGCAGCCAGCGCAGGCCATGCCTGAAATTTTTATCTCAATTGCTTTATCAGTTTGCATGAAAGATCATACTCCAATCAGCTATTTCTTATGTGCCCCGGGGATTTGAAACATCTCTTTGTATTCTGCATATCTTCCGGAAAATGCCGGATAGGTAAAGCTCAGGCCATCGTGGCCGAGCATCGCCCCCAGAGGCTTTGCCCTCTGAAAATCCATCTCACCCTGTTGATTGAAGTAACGATCATCGACCTCAAGATGCACGACCCGGCCTATGATCAGAGAGAACCTGTCGCGGACAACCTCCTCTTCGAGCACGCATTCAGCCCAGGCAAGACAGCCCTCAATTCCCGGCGGCTTCACTTTGGCTGACTGCCTGGCATCCAGGCCTGCCTCAATGAACTCATCAACCTCTGGGGGATAGTTCCGGGCGCAGATCATCACAGCGTCTTCCATGCCAACTGGAGGAATGTTCACCACGAACTCTCCCGTCTGGCGTATGTTATCAAGTGTATCGCGTTTGATCCATGAGGCCAGAAGCACCTCATCCAGAGGTCGCAATATCGGAGTGAAATTCGACCAGGGGGCAGCATTCCTGATTCCATCCTTCGAAACGGTCGAGATCAATACGACAGGAAGAGGAAGGATCATCTCTCTTTTACAAGGCTCTATGATCATAATATCTCCATGTATCTCCACGAAATACAACCAGCCACGGCCCGAATCATTCGTTTGTTTCAGGCCGCCAGCAGCTTATCGGCAATGCTCTCTATCTCATGCACAGCGGGAACGGCTTCTCCCTTCAGGCAGGCTTTGAAGACATCTCTGTCAAAGGGCAAAATGCCTATGACCCTGTTCTTATCCACGAGATCCAAAAGCTCCCTTGAATTCTCATCCATCCGGTTGAGGATGAAAAACACCGGCTTTCCGATCTTTTCGCTCATCTCCTTAATCTTTGCCGATAGCTGAACCGATTCAAAGCTCGGGTCCACAACCACCACTATCCTGTCGCATCCGGCCTCAACACCCCTGCCAAAGTGCTCAATTCCGGCATCTGTGTCAACTATCACATGCTCTTTATCTGTCTTCAGCTTCTCCAAAAACTCCCTGGCTAAAGCACCCATGGGACAGGCACAGCCCTCGCCGAAATTGTGGATCTTTCCTATGGCAACGAACTTTATGCCGTTTTCTCCGACGATCAGCTCCTCTGGAATATCAGCTATTGTGAAATCGTCGAGTATCTTCAAAACCTCTTTCCTCTCGCTTCTGATGAATTTCATCAACTTCTCAGATAGAGCCTTCTTTCCTCCAAGAGACTCCATGAAATCCCTGGGCTGAGCAAACCCAAGCTGCTTGTAAAGCCCGAAGTTGGATTCATCAGTGTCCACGACCAGAACCTGGCCATTTCTCTTCGCAATCTCCTTTGCAAGAAGCGCCGAGACTGTGCTCTTTCCGCTTCCGCCTTTTCCGCAAATCAATATCTTCATTTCCAATTACCTCGAAAAAGAAATTGCAATATGCCGCAATAGACTGCAATATATCGCAGACCGCAATATGCCGCAATATATCGCAGATCGCAATCGATCGCAATAGACTGAAATAAATGGCAATGAATGGCGAGCATTGAATCGACAATGATCATCGCCATTATTCATGCCGGCTTCTTTTTCACAGAGCTTCATTTCACAAAGCACAGCTTGTTTTCGGCTATGGGAATGCCATTGGCAACACCCTGCTTTGTGTAGTACAGATCCACTTTGCCGTCATGTGCCATGTACGAATTCGAATAATATAGTGGCAGCGCCGGCAGATCCCTGGCATATGCAGCCTGGACCTCATTCACCAGCTCCTTTCTCTTAGCAGAATCCAGCTCTGAGACTTCTTCGTCCAGAAGGTCATTGAGTTTTTCGTCTGCCGTGTACCTGGCACTGTTGAATGAGTAGCCTTCGCCTATGATCCTGTTGAGGATCTCCGGATCTGCGCCCATGCCTCCGTGGCTATTGAGGGCCAGGTCGAAGTTCCACTGTCCTACAAGGCTGTCAAGTGTCTTTGAATCAACGCTCTTCAGATTCACCTTAAAGCCTGCAGCGTCCAGTTCTTGCCTTATCATCTCTCCGACGCGCTCATTTGTGGCTGTGACAAGCATCTCAATCTCCAGAGCAGAGCCGTTCTTGGAGAAATACTGCCCATCTTTTGCGTATCCCATCTCGGACATCAGCTCTTCTGACTTCGCAGGATCGAAATTGTACTGCTCTATATCCGGATTGTACCATTCGTTATCCGAAGAGAAGAGCCCGGCGCTCGCAATGATGCCATAGCCCCTCAGAGCATTGTCCACCAGAGCCTGGCGATCAATGGCATAATACAGAGCCTGCCTGAGTCTGACATCCGTTAATGGCTCTTTCTTGTGGTTGACCATGATCTTGGTGATTCCATCACGGGGTCCGTCCAAAACCACAAACCCCTCGCCTTTGAGCTTGTCAGTGGTCTCTGCAGGAACGCTGACAGCATCGACATCTCCTTTCTCAAGAGCCGCAGAAGCCATCTCATTGCTGATCTTCACGAACTTGATCTGCTTTACCCTGGGCGCACCGAGATAATAATCGTCATTGGCTTCGTAAAGATATGTCCCCTGCGCCTGGTCGTAATCGACAAGCTTATAGGGTCCAGTTCCTACGAGGGCTTCATCTTCCTGGTAGTTTGTTGGATCGCTGACGCTCTTGTAGATATGCTCAGGAAGTATTGGAAGAGTGCCTGCTATCATTTCCAGGAAAGGAGCATATGAATAATTGAGCAGGATCTTTACAGTGTTCTCGTCGATCGCCTCAGCGGATTTGATGGGGCCGGAATTGACCCACTGATATGGGTGCTGCTTGATGTAGTCAATGGTGAAGACCACATCATTTGCTGTGAACTTCTCGCCATCATTCCATGTGGCATTATTTCTCAATTTGAAGACATAGGCATCGTTTCCTTCCATCTGCCAGCTCTCGGCCAGTGCAGGTACGAGGCCATTTCCATCTTTCCAGATCAGAGTATCGAAGATGAGGCTCATCCTGATGTAGCCTGGACCCCGTGCGTAATGGCCGTAGGGCGACGGAAAGCCCCAGTCGCCTGTTGTGTCTCCAATGGTATAGACCTGCACGCTATCCTCTGCGCATGCAACAGTTGACAGCAGAAGGACTAAAGTCAATAAGAGAAGTCCTCTTGCAGTCGTATTATGTCTTTTCGGAATATGATTTCCCCCTTTCTTTTGACATCTCTGGCAAACAGCAGCCAGTGCATTGCTCCTAAAGCACCCCGGCAACCTTCAGCGGATGCATTCCAGCATTCGTCAGCATTGCCATGGTGTTCTGATCCACCTCGAACTCCTTTAGAGTGGATACGGCGACTTCAGGTCGGTTCCAGAAGTCCACCATGTTAACGTCCATGACCAGCATTTTCGCCCAGGATGGGCCCTTCCAATTGTCTATTCCTGTCAGGTTGTACATGTGTGTCCAGTTGAAACCCAAAACGAGAGCAGTACCCTGCCTGGCAGTATCATTCCATCGAATGTATATTCCAGACACATCTGTCTGGTTGTACCTGGCATTGAGTGCTTTTTCCTCTGCATCTGTCAGTGCCATGACGAACATGCCGCTCTTGCCGGGTGTTGCATCCCATCGAAGCTCAAGAAGATCATCCTTACACCAGGGTGGAATGGCTATGACCTTGTAGCTCTCGCTCTCGTTGTTGATGGGCATTTTTTCTTCCACGTACCTGGCCAGCATATAGCCACCAGTCACGCCCGGACAGAGGTGATCATGAAAACATGCGGCCTGCAGGAAGTCAAAGGCCGATTCCTGCTGAGCCCAGATATTGGATATGCCAACCAGTGAGAATTCGTTGCCACAGAAGGATGCATTATTGAAGGTCTCATTTCCTTCATCTGTGTGGTTTAGCAGATAGCTGAGATCCACATTGGCTCTGGATATTTTGGAAAAGACCTGTTCGCTCTTCAGTGCTTTGAACCCTTCCAGGGAATTGTTCAGGGCTTTTTCATCAACCTGCATGTAGACCGCGTTGCCTGTAGATTTATTGAAAAAGAAGACCCACAGCGGCCTGTTATTTGCCCGAAGGACTCGAAAGAGCGTGCCATCTCCTTCATTTACTCCAGCTTCATTGGTGATTCCAAGCAATGTCTTCTCTGTCGTCAGATTTCCGATCTGGGCATAGCCCGCATCAGTCAATGCCAGAATATTGCTGTCTCCTTTCTCAAACCGAAGCTGCTCCATTGCAGTTATGGCTGCCCTGGATCCCAGCTCCTCCATAATTGTGCTCTGAGCCAGAACGGCCCCAGGCATCACAGCCAGGAGCAGCGTCAGAGCAATCATTTTTCCAGTAGTGTTCATATATGCTCCATTTGTAAGGGATTTGCCCGGTCAGAATACGCCCGTTTTTGAATGCATATGCAAAGTATATAAGCAATCAAGTTTAAAACACTGTAGTCGCTATAATTCAGGATAGTATGATAATGCATGACAAATGTGAATATATTGGCTCATGTCCGCTCAGACATACGCTTGAAGTTCTCAGAAAGAAGTGGTCACTTCTGATAATCAATGTCATCGGTTACCACGAACGTCTGAGGTTCAGCGAATTGATGAGCCTGCTGATCGACATAAGCCCAAAGGCTCTGTCGGACACTCTGAAGGAACTCGAAGCTGTGGGCCTGGTCAGAAGAGAGTCTTTTGCCGAAATACCACCACGGGTGGAGTATATGCTGACAGATGACGGATCCGATCTGCGAGAGACGATCGTAATACCGCTTTTAAGGTGGGTTGCGGCAAGAAATGGCAGATCCAATGGAATGCATCAGATCTGCCAGAGGACGCCAGTTCCAATGTGGCTATGTCCTGAAGGCGATTGTGCAATTGAGCCATGAGCTGAAATCACAGGACGGGTGAGAATATAATGGATATGAAGATTTAATATTTTCTTTTAAAAAATCAATAAAAGATTCACTCTATCTGGATATAGCAGCTATAAATTCATAAACTTCCTAGTTCAAATATAGTCCCGCTTATGGACAATGGATTTCACTGAGACGACAAAGACCTGAATTAAATTATCCGGAGAAAAAGCGAAATGTCTCTTGAGGATATAGCATGCGCTCCATTGGGCCATTTTGTAAATATAAATGCTATTGAATATCATTATAATATGCAAATTCAGACAGAAATGCATTTAATATGGAAAATTCAAAGGTGATAACTGGATGGAGATAATTGCATGGCAGAAATAGAAGAGAAGACAGGCACCATGAATCTCCGGGCAATAGGCGTGATTCACACTCCCTATAAAAAGCGAGAAGATATTCCGCGCCAGGGCAGGCTTTCATCAGAGATCTGCGAGATCGAGGTAAATCCCGAATATGCTGCAGGCCTCAGAGATATCGAGCAGTGCACTCACCTCATAGTCCTCTTCTGGCTGCACCTGGGAGACAGAAGCAGGCTTTTGGCCAGGCCGCCACACGAAAACAGAGAGCAAGGTGTCTTTGCCACTCGCTCACCCAACAGGCCGAACCTGATAGCAGTGGATATCGTGAAGCTCCTGGAGCTGAGGAGAAGCAGGCTCATCGTTCAGGGCATGGATGCTCTGGATGGCTCAATCCTCCTGGACATCAAGCCATACTCGGCAGAAATGGACTCAATCCCGGAGGCCAGGATCGGCTGGCAGGAAGATGCCAGAGAGCATGCAAAAGATGAGAACTGTGAAAAATGATGATTGGGTGATGAAATAAAATGAGAAATGATGAATGAAAATAAAACCGGATCAGGAAGAATCACCTGGGAATTCAGATGAAAAACGCTCTGCTTGAGAGAGACAGAATTCTTA
>DAONDW010000040.1:6673-9868 GCA_035402785.1 Methanothrix sp.
AATCACCTGGGAATTCAGATGAAAAACGCTCTGCTTGAGAGAGACAGAATTCTTAATTATGCAATCGCCCTGGCAGGAATCATCACACTCAACTTCTTCCTGCCTCGCATGATGCCAGGCGATCCGCTTCATGCTATTTACGGAGACGATGCCCTGGTGGCAATGACCCCACAGATGCAGGCACATTTGATCAGGCAGTACGGCCTTGACAGATCCCTGACTGACCAGCTCTTGGCTTATCTCGCAGGGCTGTCACATGCTGACCTCGGCTATTCCTATTATTACAGGGATCAGGTCTCCGCAGTCATAATGGGCGCACTTCCCTGGACAATGCTGCTCGCAGGCCTCGCTCTGGTCATTGCATCTGCGATTGGATTTCTTTTAGGAACTGAAGCCGCAAGCAGACGGGGAAAGCTGCTGGACAGCTTTCTCATTGCCGCACTCATGTTTCTGTCAGGCTTTCCCATGTTCTTCGTCGGAATCCTGTTGCTCCTGATATTCGGAGTGTCCCTGGGCTGGGCACCGCTCTCAGGTGCCGTCACGCCATATGCTGGACTTGAGGGCATTGACCTTTTGAGGGACCTGGCTAGGCATCTGGCCCTGCCGGTTGTTGCACTGGTGCTGGTGCTCCTCGGAGATGTATTTCTCATCACCAGAAATGCGGTTGTGACTGTTGGAAGAGAAGCATTCATTTCGACAGCCAGGGCCATAGGATGCACAAAATTCGCTGTGAAGTACGCTCATGCAGGCAGAAACTCGCTCTTGCCTGTGATCACAGAGATTGGAAACCGCATACCACATCTTCTGATTCAGACGCTCTTCATCGAGATAGTCTTCTCTTATCCGGGAATCGGGTCGCTTTTGAATACAGCAATCTATTCCCGGGACTATCCGCTGATCCAGGGGATACTGCTCTTGATGACTGTGCTCGTGCTCACAGTAAATCTCATGGTGGACCTTCTTTACAAAAAGCTCGATCCAAGGGTGAGATATGCACATTGATCCATTGCGCTCTGTTGTGTCCGACAGGCTGGCTGTGACGGGAATTATCATTCTGCTGGCAATTGTGCTCCTTGCAGTGCTTGCGCCTGTGCTCTCTGTCTTCCCGCCAAACGTATACACCGGCCTGGTATTCAGCCCTCCGTCATTGAGCCATCTGCTGGGAACCGATTCCATGGGCCAGGACATCTGGAGCAGGCTTCTTTACGGCGCTCGCACCACGCTGATGGTTGCCTTTGGCGTTTCACTCATATCTGTCTCATTGAGCATACTGGTGGGTGCCTCAGCAGCGCTTTTGGGCGGAATATGCGACAGCTTTTCGATGCGGATTGTGGATGCCATGTCATCCATTCCTCCAATGCTTTTCATGATCCTGATGGCAACTTATTTCAGGCCGAATTTGGTGGTCATGATTTTTCTGATCTCCATCCTTTCATGGCCCAGAGGCGCGAGGATCATTCGCTCCCAGGTTCTCAGCCTTAAGGAGAGGGGACACATCTATGCCTCCAGAACCTTTGGTGCGGGCCCAGGACACATCCTCAAGACCCATATCATCCCGGAGCTTGGGCCCCTGCTCACTGCGATAATGATTCAGGATGCCAGAAGTGCTGTCTTCATGGAAACTGGTATGGGATTTTTGGGAATCACAGATCCCATGGCCATAAGCTGGGGCAAGATGATGCATCAGGCTCTCGAATTTACATATCTCGATGTCTGGAAGTGGTGGCTGCTTCCTGTTGGATTTGCTTTCTCCCTGACTTTGATGGGGCTTTCCTTCATAGGATCGTCTCTTGAGAGGGCAATGGATCCAAGGCTTGCAGAAGAGCCTGCCGACGGAGGCCAGGAGCAATGTTGAGGATCAGGAATCTTCATGTCTCCTTTGGGAAATCCGAGATACTCAGAGGAATAAATCTCGACCTGGACAAAGGCGACGTCATATCTCTTGTGGGTGAGTCGGGAGCCGGAAAGACCACGCTCGCCCTTGCAATCATGGGCCTTTCCGGCGGGACAGTATCAGGCGAGATCAGTTTTCAGGGAAAGGAGCTTCTCCAGATCTCAGAGGATGAATATCGCAATATGAGAGGGCATGAGATTGCCATGGTCTTTCAAAATGTCGAGGATGCCCTGGACCCTGTTTACAGAATCGAGGATCAAATTGCAGAATCGATCCTCTGCCACAGCAAAATGAGAAATGGGATGCTGAAAGAGAGGGTATCAGAGCTGCTCACAACAGTTGGGCTCAGCCATGAAAAGGGCAGGAGCTATCCTCATCAGCTCAGCGGCGGAGAGCGGCAGAGGGTTCTCATAGCCATGGCCCTGGCCAATGACCCGGGTCTGCTGATACTTGACGAGCCGACTGCATCCCTGGATGCTCTGACCAAAGCAGAAATCATGAAGCTCTTTGCCTCAGCAATGTCTGGCAGGATATCTCTGATCATCACCCATGACATATCTCTGGCCTCGCGTCTCAGCGAGCAGACGGCGGTGCTCTACGATGGCAGGATTGTGGAGATTGGCAAAACCAGAGAGATCGTGAGAAATCCACGCCATCCATACACCCGCGGCCTGATGCGCTCATTTCCGAGCATTACCACGACCAAGGATCTTCAGGGCATTCCAGGCCAGATGGTCCGTGGCCTCTCAGGCTGTCCATTCCGCCAGCGCTGCACTCAGCATATCGATGTCTGCGAAAGGATTGTGCCTGAGCTTTTGGAGGCATCCGGAAGGCACATAGCCTGTCACAGAGGCGGCATTGTGCCTCTCTTGCAGCTTCAGGGCATATCCAAATGCTTTGACTCATTCACTGCTTTAAAAGACATCGACCTGACTGTCTGCGAGGGCGAGACTATGGCAATCGTGGGAGAGAGCGGCTCAGGCAAAACAACGCTCTCCAAGATCATCATGGGCATTTTTGAAGAGGACTCTGGAACGATCTGCCTTGACGGAGAGAAGACAGGCACCAGGGACGCTCAATTCTACAGAAAGGTGCAGATGGTCTTTCAAAATCCCAGGGAGTCAATATCTCATCGCATGAATGTACTGGATGCAGTGCTCGAACCTCTTCAGGTGCAGAAGCTTGCAGGCAAGGATGAGCAGCAGAAAAGGGCAATTGAGGCCATCAAGAATGTTGAGCTGCCTGTTGATCATGATTTTCTTGCCAGGTACCCTCATCAGCTAAGCGGAGGCGAGCTGCAG
>DAONDW010000041.1:0-9774 GCA_035402785.1 Methanothrix sp.
TGGTAACAGCTACACCAGACGCATCAAGTCTTGCTGAGGTTTTGGACAGAATCCTTGACAAGGGAATCGTTGTCGATGTTTGGGCCAGGATCAGCCTGGTTGGAATCGAGATTCTGACTGTGGAGTCCCGCGTTGTCGTGGCATCGGTTGACACCTTCCTGCACTACTCTGAGGAGATGGCCAAGATCGAGCAGGCAGCAATTGGCGCTACACCAGCAGTTCCTGCTTAGGTGGATTCTCCTAATTTCTTTTTGGAGGAAGAGCCATGGATGAATTAGCAGGCACCAAGACAGAGACCTTCGATGAGCTTGTAACCAAGCACACTCGACGAGAACTGGAAGAACTGGCTCTGAAATTGGGTATAGAGAATTTGGGCGGAACAAAGTCCCAACTGGCTGAATTCATTCTGGAGGCCAGCAGAAAACATAAGGAAGCGCCCAAGTCACCACCTCAGGCAAGTCCAAAAGAGGCTCCCATGATAGAAAAACCGAAGAGCCCGGCAAAACCGGCAGCAAACTTTGGCAAAAATGGAGTCCTTGCCAAGGCAAATGCGATCAAAAACAAGACCGCAGATCTCAAGAAATCGGGCAAGGAGATCAGAGACGAGGGCATCCGCGAGATGAATCAGGCGGTAAAGGAGTTCCAGACCGCAGGAAACATCCTATCCAGAAACATGAGTTCAGAAGCCCAAAAGATGATTGAAGACGGGCAAAAGAGATTCAATCAGGGCCAGGTTGAATTCAAGCGTGCAATCGATGCCCAAATCAAAGATAACATCGAGGCTGTATCCAAGATGCACACAGGAACAAAGGAGATTATAGCCTCTTCTGAAAAGATGTCCCGCGAGTTTCAGAAAGCTGGAAGGAACATTCGGGAGGATGGCATGCGGAATTTGCAGAATGGTCTTGCGAAGTTCCAGAGCAATCTGAACATGCAGATCAAGGAGAACCGCGAAGCAGCCTCTAAAATGCATTCCGGCGCAAGAGATCTCCAGGCAAGGGCCATTTCATTCCACAATGAGATCCATAGATATCAGGAGCAGGATCTCAAGAACTATGTGCGCGATTTCTACTATGGCTAAAAACCTTAGTAGAATTTTTTATTATAATTCTCCATGAAGGTGCTAATCTATGTATATTGAAACACATCCCAGAAGAGTAAGAGGGGAAGCGGTCCACATGACCTCTTCCGAGAAAAAAGCCATGGAAAATGCTCGGAAATCCGAGGCCAAGAATACGCCAAGCATTCAGGTTAGCATCAAGTCGCCAGCTAACATGGATTGCAGCTATGAGCTGATATCGGAAGAGGCCAGACATAAGGCTATTGAAGAAGCTTTCCTCACACCGGAGGCCAATCATTTCATCAGCACCAAAGAAGTAAAGGAAATGGAGAGCCGATTGTCCCTCTGGCTTCAGGCCGGGTATCCAGTGCATCTGATAGGGCCCACCGGCTGCGGCAAAACCAGCCTGGCCGTTCATGTGGCCAAGATTATGGGAAGGCCCGTGGTCTGGATCAATGGTGACGAGTCAGTGACAACCTCGGACCTGATTGGCGGCTATTCTCAAATGCAGAGCGAAAGCATACGAGATAATTATGTTCATAACGTATTCAAGACAAAAGACACGATGAGGATCGAGTGGGTGGACAATCCGCTTTCTCTGGCCTGCAAGTATGGCTACACCCTTATCTATAACGAGTTCTCCAGAACCAAGCCCGCATCGAATAACATTCTTCTTTCGGTTTTTGAGGAAGGAATACTGGAGCTGCCCACAAAATTCGGAGAAGACAGATATATCAAAGTACATCCCGACTTCAGGGCCATACTCACCAGCAACTCCATTGAATACGCAGGAATTCACAGGCCACAGGATGCATTGCTGGATCGAATGGTCGGCATATATGCAGACTACTATGGCTTTGATACCGAGGTCCAGATCACAATGGAGCACACGGGAATCTCCAGAGAAGATGCAGAAAAGATAGTGAGGGTTGTGAGATCTATCAGAGAAAAGCTTCCCGATGCCCAGAAGCCGGGCACCAGAGCCTGCATTATGATTGCAAATGGAATGCAGACACTCAAGAACCGCAGTGATCTGGCCATAGACTTTGGACAGATGTGTATCGATGTCATAGCCAGTAAGACAAGCTCGCCCAAAGATATGGTTGAAAAGAAGAAACTGGTTATGGAATCACTTGATTTAGTGGCTTAAGGATCAATATGCAAAAATTTAAAGCCGTGGTCGAAGAGGCAGAAGTCCATAAGATAAGCGATCTCTTTAATAGAAAGCCTCCTGGCCTTGGCTTCAATGAGACTGATGCCCTCGTCATCAAGGCCAGAATGCAGGATGGCAGGCAGGTGAGTGCCACGTTTTATTTTGCCCTCAAGCCAGATGGCACCTTTGAGGAGGAAGCTCTTGGCAGAGATGCCGTCAAGGCCAGAAGGCACAGGCTGGCCTCGTTTCTCCGCTATTACGGTTTGACGGACGATGTAGATAAATATAAATTGAAAGAGCGGATTAAAGAACTGAATGGAAGAATGGTGGAAGTAATCCCCACTGACGGGCTATTATCCATCCACATTCCTCAGGTGACCTCGCATGACCGGTAAGCCAAAAATCGGAGAAATCCTTGGGAGAGTAAACCAGGCTGCACAGACCATGTTGATGAAAGATGTGGACAGCGTCGTCAGTTTGAACCAGGACGATGAAAGCTGGTTAGCAGAAATTGAGGTGCTGGAGAGAAAATCCGTTCCTGATACCCAGGATATCCTCGGAAGGTATGAGATGAAGTTCGATTCCGACGGCGAACTTCTGGGCTACAAGAGGATCATGCTGCGAAGAAGATCCGACATGGAGACCGTTGTGGAAGAGGTGTAGCTTCTTGGTAAAGAGAATTTTGAAAGCGGAGAAGAAGGCCCCGGATTCCCAGGGCAAATATATCTATTGCGTCATAGCTTATCCGCAGGAGAGGGAGAGCTTTGGCAATCTCGGCTTTGATTCTCAAGAGGTTTATACCCTGGACTACAGAGACCTGTCCCCCGTCGTCAGCGACGTCGTCTATCGTGACTATGCCGTGGATGAGGGAGAAGTCGAGGTACATAGAAGAGTCGTTGAGCAGGTGATGCAGGAGCACAGTGTAATACCTGTTGCCTATGGCATGGCATTCAAAAGCAAGAAGCTCCTGCAAGTTGCCATGAGCGCCGGCTACAAGGCCATGCAGAAGGCTCTGGAGGTTGTGGACGGCAAGGTGGAGCTGGGAGTCAAGGTATTTCTGCCAAAGGATCTTGAGAACATGGACACCTTAAAAAGATCTGAGATAGAGGCCGAATTCCAAAATAAACTTAAAGATGTCTCCTTTGACTGCAAGAAGCTCAACCTCTTTTCTGATCGCCTGATCATGAATGGGGCTTTTTTGGTAGAAAAGAACCGCATAACAGAGTTCTCGGATCAGGTGGGCCTGCTGACTGAAAAATACAGCAATTTGAAGGTCCAATACTCAGGACCCTGGCCAGCTTATAACTTCGTAGATATCCATATTCTCGGAAACAAGCGAAGGGGGTTTCGCTAGATGTTCTTCATAGATGATCTCGTCCTGCGCACTCTGGGAATAAATCTACCAGGTCTTGATATGATATGGACCCTTGAACAGATCCACAAGTTTGCATTAAAGGGATACTTCAATCCTGAAAAGATAAAGAATCAAATAAAAGAGACCCGCCTTCTCTACGAATTCGGAGAGCTTGACCGCCAGGAATACGAAAAGATGAACAGAGAGCTCATGCACAAGCTGGACATGGCCCAGAAGGTTTTGGAGATGGATCTAGGCACAAAGATGAATATTCTGGGATAGCATGGCAAAAAAAACAGATAACAATGGGGTTGTCCGCTGGCAAGGACCTGAAAAATTACGCTATATACTCCTGGAGATGGAAGAGAAAAACGAACATGTACGCCCATTCTCCGGATCGATTGCATATTCCGGTTTCATCAGAGCAGAATATCGGATCAGATTGCAGATGGGATTTGATGACGAAAAGGATACTGTATGAATAGTCTGAAGGTGATATAATACCATGGCCATTTTAAGCCAGAAAATCCTGGATAACAGGAGGCGTCAGCATGCTATTGTGACAGCTCACAAGAGAAAGATCAGAGATGAGGTCAGGCCATCACTCATGCAGACGAAGAGATCCTGGTATGAAAGCTCCCGAAGAAGCAATCAAATGATCAGAGAACGATGGCATTCCAAGAAAACAAAGGTCAGGGATATGCAACGGCTGCAGAAGCTGATCCACAAGGCCAAGATACTGGCTCATAAGAAAAAGATTCGAAATGACATGGCCAATCGAAGGTAAATGGTGATCATGATGAATTCGCTGGCACCTACAAGAAGCCAAAACCTTGCCGATGTGGTCGAAAGAATCCTTGACAAAGGCCTGGTGATCAATGCCGATATAGCAGTATCCATTGCAGGCACTGAACTCCTGGGGATAAAGATTCGGGCTGTGCTCGCATCATTTGAGACTGCAGCCAAATACGGCCTGGAGCTTCCATCTGGAACCAATCTGAAGGCACCTGGCTGGAAGAACCTGGATCGGCCAAAGGCCTTCTGTCCTGAATGCGGCAATCGCAGAGATGAAGAGACCTTACTGCGCGATGGCTGCCCAATCTGTGGCTGGTCAAGCCCACAGAGCCTGCCATTGATCAGGCATGAGCCGGATAGGTACGAATAGGTGAGACTGATTTTGGGGGGAAGAGCAAAATGGCTGATGATATCAGAGATGTTGACAGGAAGAATGAAAAGCAGAATGATGATAAAATAGCTCTGCTGGAAAAGAGAATTGCTGAGCTGGAGAAAATGGTCAGTGCCCCAAAGGTCAGCCAGCCCAGGGCAAATGTGGATAGCAGCAATGTGGATAAAGGCATCGTGGACAGAAGCATCCATGTCGAAGGACTGGTTGAAAATGTGGTGGGCCAGTTCATACCTGGACTTGGCGGAATAATCAAGGCCCTGGAGGCGTCAAGCCCGGAATTCAGAAAGAAGATTGCAGACACTGATGCAGAGATCAAACACAGGATCGATGTGGGCTGGTCGAACAAGCCGGTGATCGATTATCACGTATCCACCCGCCCCATCCGGCGCGGACCGGGCAAGACAACTCCTCCTGTAGAAAGCGTACGCATGCCTTCCCAGGGACCAGTAAGAGAGCCAATTGTAGATGTGCTTGAGGGAAAAGATGGCATAACTGTCATTGCTGAGCTTCCAGGCGTCTCGGAGGAGGATCTCAATATCAATCTCGAAGGAGCTGATTTGCATATTTCGGCGGGCCATTTCAGCAAAACGATATCTCTTCCCCACTCTGCACAGAAAATAGTTGAAAAGAGCTTTAAAAATGGAATACTGCAGATCAAGCTGAGCTGATGGAGCAAAAATGTCCATCCAACTGGACGAGAAAAATCTAAAGAGCGGGCTTCTGGGACTGGTGGTAGCTCTTGTAGAAATAATTCAGGAGCTTTTGGAGAGACAGGCCTTGAGGAGAATTGAGGGCGGAAGCCTCTCTGACCAGGAGATCGAGAGGCTTGGGCAGTCTCTTTGCGATCTGTCTGATGCCCTTGAGAAAATAAAAAAAGATAACGATATCGAGGACACTGTTCTCAAGGTTCGAAATGGATTGGATGAAACTGTTGATGATTTGCTGGATAAATTCATCAATCCTGAAAGATGGACTGATGGTACTACTCAGGATATGATAAAATGAGCGGGGCAGTCTCTGAGGCCAGATACATTTACTCCATTGTCAGAACTGCTGAGAAAGAGGAGGCTGAAAAGGAGGATCTGGGCGATATTGGAATTGAGAAAAATTCGGTCTTTACAGTTCCTTACAGGGACATCGCTGCAGTTGTGCATTCCTGCCAGCCGCAAGCCTATGAGACCAGCGATCAGAAAATCGCAGAGGAATGGATCATAGAGCATAGCTATGTCATAGATCATTCCATGAAAAGGTTCGGATCGGTGCTCCCATTTTCCTTTGATGTGATCTTGAAGGGAGATGACCTGGCAATCAAGCAGTGGCTCGAAAAAAACTATTCAGTTTTCTACAGAAATCTCGAGAAGATCCGGGGAAAGGCCGAATATGGAGTTCAGATATACTATAATTATGATGATCTGGCCAGGAAAATCAAGGAAGAGGATGATGTTCTGAAGGAAATGGCGAGCAGAGTTGAGGTCGAAAGCAAAGGAAAAGCCTATCTGCTGCAAAAAAAGATGAACCAGAGGCTCAAAAGCCTGGTTGCACAAAAATCCGCAAGCCTTGCCGAAAAATCGCTGGCGAAAATCAGCATTCTCGTCGAAGAGATAAAGATCGACGAGAAAAAAAGAATACCTGATGAATACAGAGATCTCTCCCTTCTGGCCTCTTATGCATGCCTGGTGAGAGATGATAAAGTGAGCATTCTCGGAGAGATGCTTGACGAGATCAACCATCTGGAGGGCTTCAGGGTTCGGTTCACAGGCCCATGGGCTGCATTCAGCTTTGTGGACCGCCAGGAGCTTTCATGAATCCTGAAAAGGATAGCATACTGGTGGAGGTTTTGGATCGGCTCCTGGACAGGGGTGCAATTCTCAATGCCGACCTGATCATATCCGTGGCAGGAATCCCGCTCATCGGCCTGAATCTGCGGGCAGCTCTCGCCAGCATGGAGACAATGCTCGAATATGGCATTATGGAAGACTGGGATCGACGCTGCCGTGAATGGTACACCCAACTTGAGACGCAATTGCCACTTTTGCCTGGGGAGCAGGTGCTTTTCAAGGCATTTGGATATCTTAGACAGGAGCAGGACCTGATCAAATGCTGGGTTCCAGGCGTCTGGAATATCACCAGCGAAAGGCTTATCCTCTGGGTTAAAACCCCCGGAGAAATACTTTTTGAGACTCCTCTCGATAGCCTGATTGCATTGAAGATGCCATCGTCGCACGAGAGAAGACAGGAGCTGGAGCTGATCTATCCGGATGGCAGAGCGCGCATATCTCTCTCAGAGGGAAATGAGTTTGAATGCGCACTTGCAAAAGCCACAAAATCCAGAGGACTCAATGAGAGCATATGCCAGTCAACCTGATCACTCCCATGAATAAATTCGCGGGCATCTGCGGCCTTTTTAGCGATGCAATCTAATCCAGGCACCTGACCTCAATATCTGCTGCTATCCTGGAAAGCACATTATGCGAGGCTCCAATGAAGAGCAGGCCGGTTTCGCCGTCTTTCAGCGTGCCATCTATAGCCCTGGCAATGAACTCGTCCCTTTTTAAAAGGAGATCATCTTTGACCCGATCATATTGCGCCTCAGCCGTTCGCTTCTCCGAATCAGTTTTGGCCTCCAAAATTGCTTTGATGTAGCCGTACTCCTGTCGCAGAAGATCGATATTTTCGGTTGCCTCGATCCTGGCTCCCTGGTCCATCAGCTTTTGGACTATCTGGTAGTTCCTGCTTTTCCTGGCAGCAGTCTCTCTCACAATTCGCTCTCCCAATTCTCCGGCGCAGGGCAAGCCATCCTGATAGATGTGAACCTTATCCATATCAAGGCCAAGCCCATCCACCTCCGCCTCCAACTCATTCCAGAAGCGTTCAATCTTCAACTGATTTTCCTTCCAGCGTGCTTCTCCCATGACAGATATGCCAGCCTTTTCCAGACCAGCGCTCGCCGAGCCCATGTCTGAAGGAGAATGCACAATCCTTACTACTATGAGCTTTCTCATATCAAAGTCCCACTCCTCATATCTCTCCCTCCGCATTGCCCTTTTTCACTGAACCACATGTGCATCTCGTAAACCCCCTCATCGCTTCTCTTCTCAGTATCAAAGCCCATCTTCTCAAAGAGCAGAACCATGGACCTGTTCTCCACCAGAACCTCTGCAGTGAACCCTAGCAGGCCCTGTCTCCTCGCCAGGTAAATCAGATAGTATAGCAGCTCTCTGCCTACTCCCTGCCCCTGATAGCTGTCTCTCACAACGAGGGCAACCTCTGCTGTATGCATGTCTGAGTTGAGCTCATATTGACCGAGGCCAACGACAGTCTCACGTTCCTTCTCCATAATTGTGGCCAGGATCTCCATCTTCTTGCTGTAATCTACAGCCACGAAATCCTGCAGCCTTTTGTGAGGCATATCCTTTCTCGCGGAGAAGAAGCGCTTGTAGAGGCTCTCGTCTGACAGATCATAAAAGAAATCCTTCAAAAGCGATTCGTCTGATATCTTGGCTGGCCGCATGAACAGGCCCAGGCCCTTTCTGGTGGTCCTGTAGATTTCCAGCTCTTCGGGATAGATGCCCTTCTCTCCTGGAATGAAGACCTGATCTTTGTAGATGAGGGCCCTCTTTCTGGCGGCCTCCATCAGCCAGGGCCGGAACTTCGGATGAGCAATGGCGATAAGGTCCATAGCCCTCTCGCGGATGTTTTTCCCGTGCAGATAGGCAATGCCATATTCCGTTACCACATATCGAACGTCTCCCCGGTTCAGTGTCACTCCTGCTCCTTCCTGCAACACTGGAACGATGCGGGAGACGCTCTCGTTGAGGGCAGTGGATGGCAGCGCCAGAATCGTCTTTCCACCAGGAGCAAGCACTGCCCCGCGCATGAAATCCGCCTGGCCTCCGATGCCACTGTAGAAGGTTCCGCCCAGCGACTCTGCAGTCGCCTGGCCTGTCAGGTCCACCTCCATTGCGCTGTTGATGGCAGTCATTAGCCTGTGCCTCGAAATGATGAGCGGATGATTTGTATAATCGATTCTCTTGAATTCAATTACCGGGTTTTCATCGAGAAAATCATAGGTTTCCTTGCTTGCCATGCAAAAGGAGGCCACAGTCTTGCCTGGATTATGTGTTTTCCTGCGATTGGTGACGACTCCTCTTTTCATGAGATTGACAATTCCATCGCTGAGAAGCTCAGTATGTACCCCAAGATCCTTTTTTCCAACAAGATTTGGGACGACCGCATCAGGAATCAGGCCGTAGCCAACCTGAATTGTTGAGCTGTCCTCGATGATGCTGGCCACATATTTCCCAATCCTCTGCACAATGTCGTTTGGAGCCCTGACGGAATATTCTAAAAGCGGCTCATCATGAGGCATTATGAAATCGATATCCTTGATATTTATAAATCCATCACCGTGGGTGCGGGGCATGCTGGCATTTACCTGGGCAACCACCAGTTCAGCCATCTCCACAGCAGATTCTGTGACATCAATGCTGATTCCAAGGCTCAGGTATCCGTGCTTGTCAGGAAGAGAAGTTTGAATAAGTGCTACGTCTACTGGTATAAGCTCAGAACGGAAGAGATCTGGAACTGAAGAGAGGAATACCGGAGTATAATCCGCGCCGCCGCGGTTTACTGAATTTCTGGTGCTGTCTCCCACAAAAAAGGAATCGAGCCGGAAATTCTCCTGCAGCTTTTCGTCTGTGTAAGGTGCAACGCCAAGTGTCCAGACATGAATAAGCTCGGCGTCAAAGAATGCCTTGGGGTGATTTTTGATGTAGTTGACAAGAGCGGAGACAAGGTACTGTGGCTCACCACAGCCTGTTCCGATGAATATTCTGTCTCCTGCATGAATATGGGAAAAAATGATCTCTTCAGGCACGAATTTCTCAGGGTACATCCCTCGAAACTCGTCGAGCATTTTCCGGTCTTTCATCCTTATTCACTCTCCTCTCAATGGCCCTCTTGGACATCATGCATAATCAGCCTGACGCTCTGAAAAGATTTTTTATATGGGCAAAATGAGA
>DAONDW010000042.1:0-4670 GCA_035402785.1 Methanothrix sp.
CTGCAGGGGCCGATAAACATCAGCTTTGTGGCCAAGTTCAAGAATGGAGACAACTGGCACACCTCAAAGGCCTATGTCACCACATACACGCCACCAAAGACCGAAAATACGCAGAGCAGTTATCTGCTGCCGGGAGCTGTTGTGGTCGCGGTCATACTCATAGCGGGAGGATACCTGTACCGCAAGAGAAAGCTCAATGGCAAGAACAACAACGGCAATGCAGCCAAATCACAGAATGGAAACCGGGCGCTCTAGGGAAGGCGGTCTATGAATCTTCCTGATATCCTGGAGTTCATAGCAGTCGGCTTCAAGGCCGACCGCTTCAAGACTCTCATGTCCTCTCTTGGCATAATCATCGGTGTCATGGCCATTGTGGTCATGCTCTCGGTGGGAGAGGGACTTTACTCAGGAGTGTCCTCTCAGTTTTCCACGCTCGATTTAGACATGATTCGCGTCATGCCTGGAAGCGCTCATTTTGGCGGCCCGGGAAGCAGCAATGCAAACCGAAATCCCGCCGAGCCTGCCAAGTTCACAGACAAGGACACCAAGGTCCTGGAAAATGTGGTGGGAGTGAAAAACGTCGCTCCGAGAAGCTCCGCCAATGTCGTTGTCGCCTTCAGAGACAAAAACTCCTCCGCTAGCCTCACAGGTGTGGACCCGGACAAAGAGGATGATCTCAAAGACGATGTAGCCCAGGGCAGGTTCCTTACAACCTCCGATTACAAATCGATAGTCATAGGATATGGTGTCTCCAATGACCTCTTCCGCATGAAGGTCACACCCGGAAATAAGATCCGTCTATACTATGAGGATCGCTACATGGATTTCAAGGTGGTAGGCGTCCTGAAAGAAGCTGAGCAGACATCCTTCAGCGGTCCTGGAAGCGATCAGGACAACGTCATGTACATCACTCACAAGGCAATGGAGGAGCTGAAGGGCGAGGACAATTACTACTATGGCAGCTTTCAGGTGACGGTTTATGATCCTGAGCAGGTGGAAAGCATAATCGTAAAGATCAAGAACGATTTGGAGAGGTATCATAAGGATGAAGCCTATGACGCCACCACTGCGCGGGACATGCTCTCTTCGCTCATGAGCGTTTTATCCATGATCAAATATGCCCTGGCTGGCATCGGTGCCATCTCTCTGCTGGTTGGCGGAATTGGCATTGCGAATGTCATGATGCTCACGGTAAAAGAAAGGATCAGGGAAATTGGAGTCATGAAGGCGCTTGGCGCGACCACCAGGGACATTCGAATGCAATACCTGATGGAAGCAGGAGTTTTGGGGGCGGTCTCAAGTGTCATCGGAATACTGCTGGGGGTGACTGTGTCCTATCTCATAGGATCTCTGGCCTCTCTGCCCTCAGCCATAACATCTCAATCGATATTGCTCGGAGTGCTCTTCGGAGTGGTCACCACCACCATCGCCGGGGTCTATCCAGCCAACCGGGCTGCAAAGCTCGATCCAATCGATGCCCTGAGAGCGGATTGAGCCTCCGCCCTTTTTTTCATTAACGCATTCAGACAGCAATGGCAGATATGCTGCAAAAGAGATGTTACTATCTTAAGAGATGTTACATCTGATGTGTCTCATCCGATCTGCTATGAAAGACATTATATTCCTTTGACGCATTCAGGATGATAATTGGAGGTGATGTGGCTGCTGGAGATCATTGATCTGTCGGTCAGCATCGGCAGTAAACAGGTTTTAAAGAACTTCAACCTGAGAATCAATAAGGGCGAGACCCACGCCCTGTTTGGGCCCAATGGCACTGGAAAGACAACGCTATTAAACGTCATCGCCGGAATTCCGCGCTACACCGTCGATGCCGGAAGAATCATGTTCAAGGGAAAGGATATAACCCACATGTCCATGGACGATAGGGCGCGCCTTGGGATTGGCATGGCCTTTCAGCGTCCGCCGGCCATTCGCGGGCTGCGTCTCAAGGATCTCATCAAGATCATCAATCCCAAGGCAGATGCCTCTGCTATCTTGAAGAAGATGGACTTCGAGGCATTCGCTGACAGGGACGTCAACCGTGGCTTTTCCGGAGGCGAGGTAAAGCGCTCCGAGATGGTCCAGCTTTTGGCCCAGCTGCCTGATTTCGTCATGCTGGATGAGCCGGACTCAGGAGTCGATCTGGAGAACATCAAGCTCATAGGCGAGGCCATAAACACCCTCACACAGAAAGATCTGCGTCCGAGCAGCAGGACCAGGTCTGGAGTGATCATCACGCACTTCGGACACATTCTGGAGTACATGAAAGCTGATCGGGCCCACGTCATGCTTGGCGGGTCGATCGTCTGTAGCGGCAATCCAGGCGAGATACTTGAGGAGATCAAAAAGAGCGGATATGAGGGGTGTGCGGGATGCAGGACATGCCAGACATAAAAGATAAGGCCAGGGCTGCGCGGAGCAAGAAGGCAGCATACGGCACCGATGTGGACCTGGAGAGCTACGAGTCAGAGGCCAGGCCGCAGCAGGCAGTGTCCGATGCCGAGGATCTGCCAGGCGTGGTGAAGAAGGCAGCCCTTGATGTGGGCGTGAAGCTGGATGCAGAGGCTTCTGGCGAATTTGTTCAGATGGACCAGACGCCGGTGGTGGCCAAGTCGCTCTATGAGGGCGTCGAGATCATGGATATTGCCTCCGCCCTTGAAAAATATGACTTCCTGCAGGACTACTGGTGGAAGCTTGTGGCTCCGGATGCCGACAAGTACACGGCAGACGTGGCAGCAGCCCCAGCTGCAGGCTATTTCATCCGCGCCAAGAAGGGCACGAAGACTGTTTTTCCAGTGAAAAGCTGCCTGTATCTCGGATCATCCAACCTCAACCAGCGCGTGCACAACCTCGTCATCGCAGAAGAGGGCTCAGAGCTGCATGTCATCACAGGCTGTACAACGCCGTCTCATGTGCAAAGAGGGCTGCATATCGGTGTGTCCGAGTTTTTCATACAGAAGGACGCCAAAGTGAGCTTCACAATGATACATAGCTGGGGAAAAGAGGTTGAGGTGCGACCAAGAACCGGCATCACAATTGCAGAGGGCGGCTCTCTCTCCAACAACTACATCCTCTTAAAGCCAGTCAAGACAATTCAGACATTTCCCACGGCTACCCTGGCGGGCAGGGGAGCGGTTGCCAGCTTCAACACAGTCATCTATTCGAGCATGGGAAACATCGATGTTGGAAGCAATGTGTTCCTGGATGCTCCAGAGACCAGTGCAGAATCCATCTCGCGGGTGGTTTCGGTTGGCGGAGAGGTCATAGCCAGGGGCAGGATGACTGGAAGAGTGCCTGGAGCACGGGCGCATCTGGAGTGTGTGGGCCTTCTGCTCTCGGATAAGGGCAGAATTTACTCGATTCCTGAGCTTGACGGCCAGTGCCGGGATCTCGATATGTCTCATGAGGCTGCTGTTGGCAGAATCTCAGAGGAGGAGCTTGAGTACCTCATGGCTCGCGGGCTGACATCTGAGGAGGCAACAAGCGTCATAGTGCGCGGATTCCTCGATGTGGAGATCAAGGGCCTGCCTGAGGACCTCAAGCAGGAGATCAAGAACATCACACAGAGAGAGGATCTGAGGGGTGCGGCATAAGCCCGACACCCTTTTTTCAGATATGGACAGGATTGCGTTGCCGTGAGATTAGACCAGGTTATTCCTCTTTTCAAGCAAGCCCTCTCTGAATGGAGAAAAGACGACGCTTCGCTCCTGGCTGCGGCCCTCGCCTATTACGGGCTCTTTTCTTTTGTGCCTTTGGTTATATTAGTATTGATATTAATAAACTCATTATTTTCATATGGCCTTCTCGATAGCCAGGTGGTGGCCACCTCCCAGGATCTGGTGGGCTGGCAGATGCCTAGCGGTGCAGAAGAGCTCATCGACCAGGCATCAGATCAGGCGGCATCATTTCGTTTTACCGTGCTCAGCCTCGCCCTGCTCTTATTCGGTGCAGCCGGCTTATTCGTCAATACCAAGAGGGCCTTTGGAATCATCTGGAAGGTGCCGGACAATTCCGTTCCCTTCATGGATACTGTGATCTCTTACCTGCGCTCATACCTTCTCATCGCTCTGGTTGCCTTTTTGCTCCTGGTCACATCCGTTTTCACCGCTCTGGTCCTGCCGTCAGCAAAGCTGGTAGAGGAGCATCTGCCCATTCATCTGGGACTGCTGCAGCAGCTCACCTTTCTCGTATCCTTCATGTTCGTCACCATGTTTTTTGCCGCTATCTACAAAACACTGGCAGAGGTCAGGCTCTCCTGGAGAGATGTGCTTCCAGGATCTGCGTTGGCGGCTCTGCTCTTTGCCGCAGGCAACTTCTGCATCGAGGCATATGTGCGACTGGTGAACGTCGGCTCAGCCTATGGGGCAGCAGGATCCCTGGTGATATTCATCTTCTGGATCTACTACTCTGCGCAGATCTTCCTCTTCGGCGCGGAGATCATCAAGGTGCAGAAAAGGAAAAATCGCTTCTCACTGCCTAATGCTGGGGCTTTTCGTAATCGTCCCTGATGGCCTGGGCCATTTCCTCGTCCGCCTCCACAATCAACGCACCCACATAATCGCATTTCTTGCAATGATAGAGCTTGCCGGTATAGCCACCAGCCTCCAAATAAAGTTCAGAGCTGCCGCAGACAGGACAGACCTCCCTGATCTTCTCTTGCTTCATATGTT
>DAONDW010000042.1:4770-8310 GCA_035402785.1 Methanothrix sp.
TGACATGATGTCTGCGGAGGAATTGAGCTCTTGGTCGGGATCATCGGCTACATAGGAAGGAAGAAAGCAATTCCTGTTCTGCTGCAGGGATTAAAAAGCCTGGAGTGCTGTGATTATGATTCTGTGGGCATAGCCACATTATCCAGATCGCTGCGGATCTGCAAAGGCGTGGGAAGATTTGATAGGGCAGTCATAGATGCTGACCTTAAGGATCTGAAGGGCAATATTGGCATCGCCCATACCCGTCGCGCCACACAGGGGAGGATCTGCCAGGCCAATGCGCACCCGCATATCGATTGTAGGAAAAGAGTGGCTGTGGTTCATAACGGCATGATAAGCAACTTCAGAGAGCTAAAGGAGATGCTTCTCAAAGAAGGGCATATATTTTCGAGCAGCACGGACTCAGAGGTCATAGCCCATCTCATCGAAGAGAAACAAAAGAGCGAAGAGAGAATTGAGACTGCATGCCTTGAGGCCTTCCAGTTGCTTGAAGGGTGCAATGCCATGCTGGTCATATCTGAGAAACCGAGAAGAGTGATTGCCTTCCGAAATGGCTTGCCATTATCTATAGGGCTTGTAGATGGTGGCTTCATATTTGCGTCCTTTGAACCGGCGCTACGCGACTGCAGCCATCACGTAATCAATATTCAAAATAACAGCATGGCAGTTGCCTGCAGAAAGGAAGTTGTGATGCATAACATTTAAATCCAAGAAACTACCACATTAAATAAGAAAAGTGCAGAACTTGCAGAGGATGCTCGAGAGCTTTTCTCGTCATACGCCGCCATCATCTGAATTGAATCGTGATAAGAGGAGATGGCAGGGCAGCATAGGCTTTGCAGGACTGTCAATGTGCTTTTGTGTTTGAATTTTTATAATTGTGTTGCATAATCGATTTCTTTGGAAAGATTCTCATGCGGAAAACGATTCTGATCGTATCACTATGCTTTGCAGTTGTATGCTCTATATGCCTGGCTGAAGAGGCTGATTACTACGACTGGAAGGGTCTCAAATCCTATTCTGCCCATAACTTCACAGAGTCGATAGCGTATTTTGATCAATCCATAAAAATGGATCCCGCATATACGGATGCATGGGTTCATAAAGGAGATGCAGAGAGGGCCCTCAAAGATTATAATGCCTCAATAGAAAGCTATATGGGCGCTCTGCAGGCGAACAACCAGACAAAAGCAGCCTGGTCGGGATTGGTTGAGTCCTATATTTCCTTGAAGAATTATGCACAGGCAGCTCAGGCTTCAGCTAAAATCGCTGAGATCGAGCCAAACCGCAAGGACAACTGGCTGAAAGCAGGAAATCTGCTGCAAATGCAGGGGGATTACGAGAATGCGACTGATATGTATAATCGCGCCCTGCTTCTGGACCCAAATTATAAGGATGCATTATATCGAAAGGCACTCTCGCTCATTGCACTGGACGAAAACGAAAAGGCACTGGACCTTCTGGACCTTGTTCTGATGAAAGACCCGAAATACAAGCTGGCCTCTAACGCAAAAGGGCTGATCCTGGAGGCTGAAGGCAAATACGAATCAGCAAGCGAGGCCTATGAAAATGCCTCTCAAACCGACCCGCTTTGGGGACAGCCCCAGATCAACGACATACATGCTCTGCAGGCCATGGGCAGGACAGATGAGGCCATAAAGATATTTGTTACATTGTAAAAATTTGAGGGACCATTCTTGAAATCAATTCTTGCAGCTCATTTCCTCATCGTCCTGCTTTTTGCCATAAGCTGCACCGGCATCTGCCAGGATGCCTCCTGTTACTTCGACAATCTGGGTGGCAAATTGGCGTCGAGCAGCAATCTCAGCGAGGCAATGGATCTATTCAATAAATCCCTCGATCAGAATCAGTCAAACGATGGTGCTTGGGTCCATAAAGGAAATGTGCAACGGGCTATGAAAAATTGCGACCCATCCATTGAGTCATACAATCAGGCCATCCGGCTGGATCAAGGAAATAAAGCAGCCTGGTCTGGAATTATTGAGGCATATACTCTAAAAAAGGATTATGATAATGCCACAGTTGCAGCCGATCAGATCATCCGGCTCGATCCCAGGAATAAGGCCAACTGGCTAAAGAGAGGGACTATTCTGCAGATCCGCGGAGAGTTTGAAAATGCAAGCAGCGATTTTGACCATGCACTCACCCTTGATGCCAATTATAAAGATGCCATTTACAGAAAGGCTTTATCTGAGCTTTCAGCCAACCGAACCACACAGGCCATAGAGCTGCTCGACAGGATAATTGCCCTGGACAGCAAGTACAAGAATGCCTATAACGCCAAAGGCCTTGCTTTGGAGATTTCGGGAGACTATGAAAACGCAATTGCTTCATATGATAAAGCTCTGAAGATAGACGAAAAGTGGTCGCTGGCTCAAATCAATAAAATTCACGCATTGATGGCTGCAGGCCGCCAGAGAGATGCAGTGGATATTCTTCTGAGGGTCTAAAATGTCAGGCCTTGAAAGACATTGCATTCTCTTCCACTTTATAGTGGCCCTGCTGATCACTATGATCCTGTCCGTTCAGGCCAGATGTGAGACTGCAGATGCTTCAAGCATAGATGATCTGCTGCAAAATCTGTCTCATAAAGATGCCAATATCAGATGCAAAGCTGCCTGGGACCTCGGAAAAAGCGGAGACCCCAGGGCTGTGGAGCCATTGATTTCCGCACTTGAGGACGATGACCGCAATGTGAGAGAATGGGCAGCAATTGCCCTGGCAAAGATTGGAAAGCCATCTGTAGAGCCATTAGAGATGGCTTTAAAGAGCGGAAACGACTCACTAAAATGGCAGGCTGCTGCTGTGTTGGGATTGATCAATGACACCAATTGTACAGAGGCAATCACACTTGCTTTGCAGAGCAAGAACAGCACTGTGCGCTACTGGGCCGCCGTGTCGCTCGGACTGATAAAGAGCGAGAAGAGCCAGGAAGCACTTGTCTCAGCTCTTGGAGACTGCAACGAATCTGTCAGAGATAAAGCGGGATGGGCTTTGAGGACACAGTCTGGCGGGAATGCAATCACGCTTCTGACCGATCTATTGCAGGACGAAAACAGCAGCAGACGCATGGGCGCGGCACGAGCACTAGGCGACCTGAATGATGTCAGGGCTGTACCGGCGCTCGTTCTGTCATTGCAGGACAGCGAGCCTGGCATTCGAATCGAAGCTGCTGTGGCTCTGGGACGGTTGAAGGATGGGCAGGCGGTTGAACCGCTGATCAACGCGCTCGACGATCAGGATGAGAGGGTGAGGTCAAAGACAGTAGAAGCATTGGCGTCTATCGGACCCGATGCAGTCGATTCTCTGATTCTGGCCTTGAATTCGTCAGGCAATTATACACCAGTTGCAGCAGCAATGGCTCTTGGAAAAATCGCAGATGTCCGATGCACAGAATCGTTGATCTATGCATTTCAAAATGATGAGAGCCCGGTTCGCCGAGCTTCAGTGATGGCTTTGGCAAGGATCAATACAAGCATTGCCGTGCCTGTTTTCATCTCAATTTTGCAGGATCGGAGC